>CAYZLH010000296.1:0-4109 GCA_964478795.1 uncultured Bdellovibrionales bacterium
AATGTGAATCATCTACCATTACGAGAGCCTGGTATTTTTCGGCCAGATCACAAATTTTATCTAAGGGAGCCACGGTGCCATCCATGGAGAAGGATCCATCGGTCACGATCAGGCGAAATTTCTGCGCTTGGGCTTCTTTTAGTTTGGCCTCAAGATCGGCCATATTACGGTGGCTATAGCGATAACGATGAGCCTTGCACAAGCGAATGCCATCGATGATGGATGCATGGTTTAGTTCATCGGAAATAATGGCGTCTTCCTCACCCAACAGCGCCTCGAATACACCGCCATTAGCGTCAAAGCAGCTCGAGAAAAGAATGGTATCTTCCAGACCCAAAAATTGGGAAATCGCCTTTTCTAAATCTTTATGAATGGTTTGCGTTCCGCAAATGAAGCGCACCGAACTCATGCCGTAACCGAATTTTTCCAGTCCGTCATGGGCCGCTTCAATTAGGGCGGGATGAGAGGAAAGCCCTAAATAATTGTTGGCGCAAAAATTCAGAACCTTTTTGCCATTCACCAAAATTTCATTGCCTTGCGGGCCTTGAATCAAACGTTCGCGTTTGTAGAGGCCAGCCTCTTCAATCTCTTTTAGTTTGCTCTCTAAGTGCTCGCGAAATTTTCCGTACATGGGAATTCCTCTTAAAAAGTTATTATACGCGGTGGATTTGTACCAAAGTTTTGGGGTGCTCCATGAGATTTTTCTCGAAGCGATCTTTGGTAAATTCGTTCAAAGGAAGGATAGTTCCCTTGCCTTCATCCAATACATGTTTCCAGATCTGATCCTGGATGCCGTTATTTTCTTCGAGCAGTTGTTTGGTAATTTCCCAGGTGGAAAATACGCGACGACCCACGATAGCGTGCAGACGTTTGCCCGAAGTAATTAGATCTTCAAAATTTGGAATGGTGAGATCGCCACTGGAAAGACCAAAGAGGGCAATGTGACCGCCGCGGCGGGCACCCTTGATCGCTTGCAATAGACTCGAGGGGAAACCACTCATTTCCATGCAGTAGTCGGCTCCGTAGCCATCGAAAAAATCTTTTACTTCCTCAGCGGAACGATCTGAAGGGTCAATCACTTTGTCGGCACCACAAGCCAGTGCTTTGGCCTTATTTTTAGCATTCGGTTCGATTCCAATAATCTTCGTAGCGCCCATAGCTCGGGAAATCAAAATGGCGAACAGGCCAATGGTTCCGCAGCCAAAAATCGCCACGGTTTTTCCGCGCAGTTCATTCTCTTTCAAATTCGAGCCCAGCATATTTGGCGTACACACATGCACAGCATTACCAAAGGGTTCTTGTATGGCGGCGATTTCCGGGCGCACTTTTTCTAAAACGGTGGGCCACAGCACATTCGCCGGAAGTTTTACTCGCTCCGCAAACACGCCATCCCAGGTCACGCCAATAATTCTTTCGTTCGCACAAACGTGCTGATTGCCACTTAGGCACATGGGGCAGACTCCGCAATAGATATGGGATTCTGCGCTTACCACTTGGCCTACGTGAAAGCGTCCAGCCTTTTTTACTTCCGATCCAACCTCTACGATTCGCGCCAAAACTTCGTGGCCCATAATGTAGGATTTGCGCTTATCTTGTTCCAAATGATGGAGAATGCTGTCGCGAAAAGCTTTACGGAACCAAATGCCTTTGTCGGTGCCACATACACCGGCATAAATCGGTTCAAGGATTACGCTTTTGGCATCGAGAGTATTTTTCCCTTCGTTCAAAATGGGAGCTTCCACATCGCGCAATTCGTAGCCTTTTTGTTGGCTCCAGGTGTCTCGGTTTGTTTCCAGCACTAATGCTTTCATGAGTTTCTTTCTCCCACGGGGTAAACTTTTTTTACGCGGTCTAAGCGAAAACTTTTCTTCATTCCGTCTAAATGACAGGTGGCTTCCATATACTGCTGTTGCCCTTTGGCGTAAAGCAGTAGCGGCGTAACTTCCCTGGCCGAATAACCACCTTCGTATTGAATCCAAACGGACCGCTTTTCCTGCAAGGCTTGAAAGAGCGGCTCTAAATTCGCCTTTTTGGGCGCAGTTACGGGTCGCGAAGCATCGGCAAAGGAGTGGACCTTGCCGTGACGGGCAATGAGACTATCCCAAGAGGCGTTCACTCCACAGCTTTCGCGAATGGCGATGCGGAATACCTCCATGCAGGAGCGGGCGTCAGCTAAGGCGCGGTGGAAGGTGGTTTCGCCGATTCCCAGCTGTTGCACCAAAAATTCTAATTTATGCGAGGCTAAATGGGGCATCACTCGCCGGGAAAACATGCAAGAATCCAAAACCGGAACTTCTGGAGGTTGCAGACCCGACCGCAGGCGATAAAGGGAAACAAATCCCAAATCAAAGGGGGCGTTGTGAGCTACTGGAACGGCACCTTCGATGAACTGAAAGAAACTCGGTAGAACTTTTTCGATGGCGGGGGATTCAAAAACCATTTCATCGGTGATTCCATGCACGCGGGTAGCTTGCCAAGGGATGGATTTTCCAGGATTTACTAACGTTTGGAAGTATTCTTTGGCACCATGGAGAAGATCAAAACGAACAGCAGCGATTTCCACAAGTCCTTCCGAATGGGGAGAAAGACCGGTGGTCTCAGTGTCAAAGGCAACAAATTCGAGCGTGCTGATATCGTTGATCATGATAGTGTAAAGCTAAAGATTTTTACCCCGCAGGGAGAGGGAAGTCTATGAAGAAGGTCTTGATCACCGGTGGCAGCGGCTTCTTGGCAGAAAAGCTTGTGCGACGCCTTGCGTCTGAGGGCCACTCTTTGCGTTTGCTGGTGCGCAAAGCGCCCTCTGAGGTTACTAAATTGCCCGGTTGCGAATATGTATTTGGGGATTTGGCAGAACCGGCGAAATTACGTCAGGCCTGCCAAGGGATGGATTGGGTGATCCACACGGCGGGGCTCATTTCCTACAATCCGGCCAAGGCCGAATTAATGCGGATTACCAACGTGGAGGGTACCAAAAATGTGGCCCAAGCCGCTCACGAGATTGGCGTTTCGCGATTTCTGCATGTGAGCTCCACGGCGGCCATCGGAATCAGTGAAAATCGCGAACACCCCATGAACGAGGAAACTCCGTTTAATGCCCGCTCCTTGGGTTTGGCCTATTTTGATACGAAGTACGATGCCGAACAAGAGCTGCTGCGAGTGGTGGATAAGGGATTGAACGCGGTGATCGTGAATCCTGGTTCGTTGCTGGGTCCTGGCGATCGTCGTCGTTATGAAAAAGGCTATGCGGGTTTAATTTATAAGTATCGTCCACCGGTGTTATTTCATGGCGGGATCAATTTTGTGGATGTGGAAGATGTTGTTCGCGGTAGCCTGTTGGCTTTAGAAAAAGGACGCCGCGGCGAGCGTTATATTTTGGGTGGAGAGAACCTAGAGTTCGGCGAGCTGATTCGCCGAGTGAATGCAATCCTAGGTCGGCCTTCCCCCTCTCGTTACGTGCCAGTTCAACTCATGGGCACGCTTTCGGTGGGACTGAAAATTTTAAACAAAGTGGGAATCGATATCCACATGACCCCTGAACTAATTCGGCAAGTTTGTAAATGGTATTTATTTGTTTCTTCCGCTAAGGCGGAAAAAGAGTTGGGCTACAAGCCGCACCGAATTGATGCGGCAGTATCATCCACTATCGATTGGCTAAAAAGTTTGGGCAGAATTCACTAATGATTGCCGGAAATACAAACTTTTCGAATTTCCGATTTTGGTTGATCCTCAGAAGCCGGTGACCGGCCTTTTACGAATTCCACATGAGATAGATAACATCCGCGAAAGATATTTTCGCTTTTGGGCAGCTTTCCTTGTCGAAATTCTGTGAGTTCCGTCTCGGTAATTTCTTTTGCAAATACGGGCTCGGATTCAGCTCGGTAGCCTGGATTCCAGCGAAAGAGCGTAAGTTTTGCTGCAAAACAATCACTGGAAATCAAGAAACCTATAGCCAATGTTAAAGGGAGAATCCGCATACAACTTTTTCGGTATTGTAAGGGGATGTCTGAAGCCAAAAGGTAAGCGCTTCGGAGACAATTTTCATCATCTAGGGAGGGAAGATGAAGTACTTATTTTTATTAGGATTGTTGATTCCTGTTAGCGTGTTGGCG
>CAYZLH010000297.1:0-4107 GCA_964478795.1 uncultured Bdellovibrionales bacterium
GCAATGGATATCTCTTCTTCCATGATAAATTTTTCGACTAACACATCATCAATAGAAGTTATTTGATCAAAAAGTTTTGTGCGCGCCTCTTGCACTTCTTCATCCATATCGGCGGGAATGGCTACCTCTTCAATGGCTTCACCGTTGGCACCCTTAAAGGCATAGGCTTTCATGCTGACCAAATCCACGAGACCGGTGAATTTATCCTCTGCTCCGATCGGTAGCTGAATGGCTACGGGATTGGCCTTCAACTTTTCGCGAATTTCATTTACTACGGCAGCGAAATCGGCGCCGACTCTATCCATTTTGTTTATATAGGCGATTCTCGGAACGTGATAGCGATCCGCCTGGCGCCAAACAGTTTCACTCTGTGGCTCAACTCCACCCACGGCGCAAAATACGGCCACAGCGCCGTCTAAAACACGGAGAGAGCGCTCGACTTCAATGGTGAAATCTACGTGCCCAGGAGTATCGATAATGTTGATGCGGGAATCTTTCCAAAAACAGGTGGTCGCAGCGGCGGTGATGGTGATTCCGCGCTCTTGCTCTTGAGGCATCCAGTCCATGGTGGCAGTGCCCTCATGAACTTCACCTAAGCGGTGCACTTTTTTCGTAAAGAATAGAATTCGCTCGGTGGTCGTAGTCTTGCCGGCATCAATGTGGGCCATGATGCCGATATTTCGCATGGATTTTAAGGCAGAGGGGCTCGCCATACTTTTGTGCAGCAGTATCTCCAAAGGAGACTTACAGCAACCTTTCCAAAAAAAACCAAGGCCCAACTTTTGATCGGTTGGGCCTTTTGTTACTGAAAACTAGAATCTGAAATGCGAGAACGCTTTGTTCGCTTCAGCCATTCTATGAACGTCTTCACGACGCTTGATGGCTCCGCCGCGCATTTGGAAGGCATCCATAATTTCACCAGCCAAACGCTCTTTCATGCTCTTTTCCGTACGCTTACGGGCGAATTCGATAATCCAGCGAGAAGAAAGGGACTGACGGCGGGAAGGACGAACTTCCACAGGCACTTGATAGTTCGCTCCACCAACTCGGCGGCTTTTTACTTCCACGTGAGGCTTCACATTATCAATGGCCTTTTTGAAAACTTTCAAAGGATCATCATTCAATTTTGTTTGAATGATATCTAGGGAACCATAAAGGATCCCCTCAGCAACGGATTTTTTCCCGCCCTTCATCAAGGCATTCACGAACTTGGTGATCACCACATCGTGAAACTTGGGATCCGGAATAATTTCTCTTTTAGCAATAACCTTTTTACGACCCACAAAATTCTCCTAAAAATTACGACGACTTAGCCGGACGTTTGGCGCCGTATTTGGAACGGCTTTGTTTACGATTTGCAACACCCTGGGCATCCAAAGTTCCACGAACCGTGTGGTAACGAACACCAGGAAGGTCTTTTACCCTGCCCCCACGAATCAATACGATGGAGTGCTCCTGAAGATTGTGTCCAATTCCAGGGATATAGCTGCTTACTTCCATTCCGTTGGTTAGACGAACGCGACATACTTTACGAAGTGCCGAGTTAGGCTTCTTAGGAGTGGTGGTGTAAACCCTGGTGCAAACGCCACGTTTTTGTGGACATGCTTTCAGGGCGGGAGACGCCAACCGAGCTTTTTTGTCGTGGCGGCCTTTTTTGATCAACTGACTAATTGTTGGCATTATCGTTTCCTTATTTCTTATGAGCCTTGCATCTATAGCAAGGCTCCTTTCCAAGCGTCAAGGGTTTCGTGAACTAGATCAAGGCCGATGGGATTTCTGCCCCTGCGGTGTCCTTTTCTAGGTCTTCTTCCTCTTCTGAATCCATTGCATCTACTTCGATATCGAAGTTTTTGTAGCGGGCAAGGCCCGTTCCCGCAGGAATTAGGCGTCCCATAATAACGTTTTCTTTCAAACCGCGGAGCGAATCCGTCTTTCCGGCCAAGGCCGCCTCAGTAAGCACTTTGGTGGTTTCTTGGAAGGACGAAGCAGAAATGAAGCTGTTGGTAGACAGCGATGCTTTGGTAATACCAAGCAATACCGGCTCACAAACTGCGGGACGGCCATTGTCAGCCAGCACCCTAGCAATTTCTTCTTCGAACGTCGCTCTATCGATCGTTTCGCCCATGATGAAAGTGGAATCACCAACATCGGTTACTTTCACTTTTCTCAACATCTGACGAACGATGGTCTCGATATGTTTATCGTTAATTTTTACCCCTTGTAGGCGATACACTTCTTGAATTTGATCCACGAGGTATCGGGCCAAGGTGGTGATTCCGCGAACGCGCAAGATATCATGCGGATTGATCGGTCCATCAATGAGGGCCTCACCAGTTCGCACATAATCGCCTTCGTTTACCACCAAGTGACGACCCTTTGGAACGAGATATTCCACAGGCTCTTTTCCGGTAGCAGCATCCGGGCTAACGACAATCTTACGTTTTCCTTTGGTATCTTTACCGAAGGAAATGGTGCCATCTACCTCAGAGATGATTGCAGAATCTTTTGGCTTACGAGCCTCGAACAACTCGGCCACGCGAGGAAGACCCCCGGTGATGTCCGTCGTTTTCGTCGTTTCGCGAGAGATTTTGGCCACCACGTCTCCAGAGTGGATCTCGTCACCAGACTGAATCGGAACAACCGCTCCCACAGGAAGCATGTAAATTGCTTTTCTGCTGGAGCCAGGGATCGTAACCGTATCGCCCTTGTCATCAACGATGATAACTTTTGGACGTTTCTCGGTCTTGGTTTCGATGATCACTCGGTGAGAAAGACCAGTAACTGGGTCAAACTGCTCTTGAGTGGTAATGGAGTCTTCAAGTTCTTCGAATTTTACGAAACCGGAAGCTTCCGTCAAAATCGGTACAGAGTAAGGATCCCACTCAGCGAGTTTCTGGCCACCCACTACAGCATCGCCCTCTTTGCAAACCAACTTCGCTCCGTAAACCACTGGATATTTCTCAATCTCGCGGCCTTCGGGAGTCATGATCGCGATCTCAGCCTGACGGTTCATTACCGTCATACCGCCATCTCTGTTTCGCACAGATACGAGGTTATGGAATTTTACTACCCCTTTGGCTTTTGCTTCTACAGTTGCTTGCTCTACACGACGAGACGCGGTTCCACCCACGTGGAAAGTTCTCATGGTGAGCTGGGTTCCCGGTTCACCGATGGATTGTGCAGCGATCACGCCCACAGTTTCACCGATGTTTACCAAGCTACCGCGGCTCAAGTCACGGCCGTAGCAAAGTTGGCAAGTACCAGACTTAGCTTTACAGGTTAGTACGGAACGAATCTTAATTCGGTCGATTCCAGCTCTTTCAATATCATTTACCAATTGCTCGGTAATTTCTTTTCCGGCAGGAATCACCACGTGATTGTTGATTGGATCAACAACGGATTCGATTGCCACACGACCTAAGATACGATCACCGAGTTTCTCGATGATTTCGCCACCTTCGATCAAGGCTCCAACCCAAACGCCCTCGTTGGTTCCGCAATCATTTTCCATCACCACCATGTCCTGAGATACGTCGACCAATCTTCTGGTGAGGTATCCGGAGTTAGCGGTTTTCAACGCTGTATCGGCCAATCCCTTACGAGCTCCGTGAGTGGAGATAAAGTATTGCAATACCGTTAAGCCTTCACGGAAGTTTGCCGTAATGGGAGTTTCGATGATCTCGCCCGATGGTTTCGCCATCAATCCGCGCATACCGCAGAGCTGACGAATCTGAGCGTTAGATCCCCTTGCTCCAGAGTCCGCCATCATGTGGATGGGGTTGAAGCTGGAAACTTCTACCTTGTCACCTTTTTCGTTGGCGAGGGATTCTGTTCCGATTTTCTTCATCAACTCGGACGCGATTCCTTCAGAAGTTTGCGCCCAAATATCGATCACTTTGTTGTAGCGCTCGCCATCGGTAATCAAACCTTCGATGTATTGGTTTTCGATTTCTTGAACTTGTTTGTATCCCGCATCGAGAAGGGTTTGTTTCTTCTCGGGAATCAACATGTCGTGAATCGAGATCGAGGTACCGGCGCGGGTCGAACGCTTGTAACCCAAGCTCATCAACGCATCGGCAAGTAAAACGGTTTCTTTGTTGCTGGCCA
>CAYZLH010000298.1:0-4105 GCA_964478795.1 uncultured Bdellovibrionales bacterium
GGAAAATCTGTGAACGAAGCCCTCACGATTTTGAAGTTCAACTCGCGCAAGCGTACGGCTCAGACGATTTCTACTTTGGTAGAAAGCGCAGTGGCCAATGCAGAACAACACGGCCGGATCGATGTAGATAATTTAGTGATCAACACCTTGTTGGTTGATCAGGGCCCAACTTTGAAGCGTTTTGCTTCTAGAGCAAAGGGTCAAGGGATGAGAATTTTGAAGAAAACGAGCCACATCACTGTGGTTCTGGAGGAAAAATAAGTCATGGGTCAGAAGACAAATCCAATTGGATTCCGCATCGGAGTAACCCGCACCTGGGATTCTCGCTGGTTCGCCAAAAAAGGCTATTCAGAGCTTCTTCACGAAGACTTGATGATTCGTAAGTATTTGAAAAAGAAATTGTTCCAAGCTGGAATTTCTAAGATCGAAATCGAAAGAGCTGCAAGCAAAGTAAAAGTAAATATTTACAGCGCTCGTCCTGGTTTGATCATCGGGAAAAAGGGGTCTGGCGTGGATCAATTGAGAGCCGAAGTTCAAGCTCTTACCAAGAACGAACTCTTGCTCAACGTTCTTGAAGTTAGAAAGCCCGAAGTAGACGCTACACTTGTTTCCGAATCCATTGCTTCTCAGCTTGAGAAGCGTGTTGCTTTCCGTCGTGCCATGAAAAAAGCCATGGCCACTGCCATTAAAATGGGTGTACGCGGGATTAAAGTAAGAGTTTCTGGTCGTTTGGGTGGAGCTGAGATCGCTAGAACCGAAGGGTATAGCGAAGGCAGCATCCCTCTACATACCTTAAGAGCTGATATCGATTACGGCACTGCTGAAGCCAGCACCACCTACGGTATCATTGGAATTAAAACCTGGATTTACAAAGGGGATGTTCCTCTTCGTAAAACCGCAAAGGGCGCGGAAGCCGCTGCCCAAAATAATTAAGAAGGAGTAGCTTGTGCTAGCCCCAAAACGAGTAAAATGGCGTAAGCAGCAAAAAGGCAAGATGAGAGGAAAAGCCCTTCGTGGTGGATCCTTGCTTCACGGAGATTATGGCTTGCAAGCCGCCGAGTGTGGTTATATCACTGCGCGTCAGATCGAGTCCGCCCGTATTGCCGTATCGAAATTCACCAAAAAAGGTGGACAGATGTGGATCCGGATATTCCCCGATAAGCCACGAACCAAAAAGGCCGCGGAGACTCGAATGGGTAGCGGTAAAGGTAACGTGGAAGACTGGGTATGCGTAATTAAGCCGGGTCGCGTTCTTTATGAAATTAAAGGCGTAACCGAGGCGGAAGCAAAAGAAGCCATGCGTTTGGCGAACTACAAGCTTCCACTAAAAACAAAAATTATTTCTAAGTTTTCTGCGGTTCCCGTAAAGAAATCGGAAACGACAGAGGCGAAGTAAGGAAAAAGTATGGCACACAGAGTTTCGAAGCAGAAAAAAGAAATTAAGGGTTTGAACGCGAAAGAACTTTCTTCGAAGATTCGCGAATTGGAAGATCATGTTTTCCAACTTCGTATGCAGTTCAGAACAGGGCAATTGGCTAGCACGGCTATGATGAAGCTCGCTCGTAAAGAGCTGGCTAGAGTTAAAACCGCTCTCACAACAAAAGCTTCGAAGCAGGCTTAGGAGTAAAGGAAGATTATGGCAACCGCAGTAAAAGAAAAAACCGTAGTAAAGCCAAAGCGTGAAGAGCAAGGCATCGTGATTAGCAATAAAATGCAGAAAACGATCGTGGTGAAATTAGATCGCCGCATTCGTCACGCCAAATACGGAAAATTTTTGACCAAGACGAAAAAGGTGAAAGCCCACGATGAGACCAATCAGGCCAATATTGGTGATTTGGTTTTGTTGGTGGCCACCAAGCCTTTGAGCAAAGACAAAAGATACGCATTGAAAACGGTCCTTCGTAAGGCCTCGGGCGTTTAAGCCGAGCGGCGAAAGGAAAGGGAGTTAGAAATGATCCAGCAAGAATCAAATTTAAGTGTAGCAGATAACTCTGGGGCGCGTGCCATCCAGTGTATCCGCGTACTAGGTGGAACACGCAGAAGATATGCTTCCATCGGGGATATCATCGTAGCTACCGTGAAAGATGCTGACACCGCCTCTAAAGTAAAAAAAGGTGAAGTGGTGAAAGCGGTAATCGTTAGAACGAAAAAAGAGATTCGTCGTCCGGACGGTTCTTATATTCGCTTTGATGATAACGCAGCAGTTTTAGTAAACGCACAAAAAGAGCCCGTGGGTACCCGTATTTTCGGCCCCATCGCGAGAGAGCTTCGTGGACATGGTTTCACCAAGATCATCTCTTTGGCCCCAGAAGTTTTGTAATTTTTAGGAAGGTTAAGAACCATGGCTGACGAAAAGAAAAAAGAAACAAAAGAAGCGGCACCTAAACCTGCTGCGAAAAAAGAGGGCTCTGGCAAAAAAGGCAAAGGCGCAGCTGGCGCATTGTTTGAAGTGGCAGCAGCTAACGCCCCAGTTGCGAATCGTGTTCCACGCATGAAGAAGCACTATGAGCAGAAGGTGATTCCGGCTTTGATGAAGAAGTTGGAATTAAAGAACCCTATGCAAGTGCCTCGCTTGGAGCGCATTGTAGTAAACGCTGTGACTAAAGATGCCGTGGCTAACCCTAAGGTGTTGGATAGTTTGACAGCAGAATTGGCGATGATCACTGGTCAAAAGCCGATTCCTACTCGCGCGAAGAAAGCAATCGCGGCCTTTAAACTCCGTAAAGGAATTCCATTGGGCTGTATGGTTACTCTTCGTAAGAAGAAAATGTATGAGTTCTTGGATCGTTTGGTGAATATGGCTCTTCCACGAGTAAGAGACTTCCGGGGCGTTAGCTCGAAGTCTTTCGATGGCCGTGGAAACTACACCATGGGATTGCGCGAACAGATCATCTTCCCAGAAATCAATTTTGATAAAGTAGATAAAGCACGCGGACTTAACATTACTTTTGTTACCTCCGCTAAAGACAATGAGTCTGCAAGATTGTTGCTTGCAGAACTCGGTATGCCTTTTAGGAAATAAGGAGCTAGGTAATGTCCAAGAAGTGTAAATTGGAAAAAATGAAGAAGGCCCCAAAGTTCAAGGTTCGGCATAAGAACCGCTGTCCTTTGTGTGGTCGTCCCCGTGCGTTCATGCGGAAGTTCAATATGTGTCGTATTTGCTTCCGCAAACTCGCACTCACCGGACAATTACCCGGTGTAACGAAGTCCAGCTTCTAACAGGAATTTTAAGGAGATCGAACAATGGTTACGGATCCAGTAGCAGACCTTTTAACAAGAATCAGAAACGCCAATATGGCGAGTCTGGAAACTGTGGAAGCGCCCGTTTCGCGAATCAAGGCTAACATCGCCAAGGTTTTAAAAGACGAAGGCTATATTAAGAACTTCCGTTTGGTGCGAGCTGATAGCAAACACTTCTTGCGCATTTATTTGAAAGTAGACGCTGGTCAAAAAGCGATTACCGGAATCAAGCGCGAAAGTAAGCCTGGCTTGAGAAGATATGTAAACGTGAACGAAATTCCGCGCGTATTAAATGGTGCGGGAATCGTAATTCTCTCTACTCCCAAGGGTGTAATGACTGGGAAAGAGGCCAAAAAGAACAGAGTCGGCGGCGAGCTACTCTGCTCGGTTTGGTAATTGGAGGCGAGATGTCTAGAATTGGAAAACAATCGATTAAGATCCCTTCGGGAGTGAAAGTTTCCTCCAAGGAAAACGTATTTCATTTTGAAGGTCCTAAAGGAAAGCTTTCGCAAAAACTTCCAAAGGGCGTGGCTGTAAAAATTGATGGCGATCACTTGATTGTGACCCGAGATGATTCCGTAGAAGGTGCTGCGGCCCTTCATGGCTTGATTCGTACCCTCGTGGCGAATTGTGTTCACGGAGTTCACACTGGTTACTCGAAGGGATTGGAAATCAACGGAGTAGGCTACAGAGCGGCAGTTCAAGGCCAAGCATTGAACCTAACTTTGGGTTTTTCTCATCCCGTTGTTTATAATTTGCCAGTTGGAATTACAGCTAAAGTGGATGCTAACACCAAGATCACCGTTACTGGTGCTGATAAACACTTGGTTGGCTCGGTGGCCGCAGAAATTAAAGGGCTAAAGCC
>CAYZLH010000299.1:0-4089 GCA_964478795.1 uncultured Bdellovibrionales bacterium
ACCCGCGGCCTTCCGCGTGACAGGCGGACGTTATAACCAACTTAACTAACGCTCCAACAAAATTTTTGCGATCTTACCTAAGATCGTTCCTAAGGAAAAGGGGCTTACTTAGACTTTTTTCCGCCGGCCTTAGCCTTTTTAATCTTGGCTTTTTTCTTAGCCTGATTGCGACGCAACTTCATCTTAATCGTAGTCTTTTTTCTGCCTCTGCCCATTTCTAAAACCCTTTCCTAATTTGGAATATGTCTAGGAATTACAGGAACTTTTGCATTAGTTCAACTGAAATTCCTAAAGCCGTGATTTTCGCCCGAAGCGCCAACCCTTACCGGGGGCGCTGAATAAACGGTTTTAACCGACGGAACACTCGTTGCGAGTATTCATTCTTGGGAGAAACCTGATCCTTCTTCGGAGGCGTTAAGTCATACGACCGATAGGTGGTTTCGAGCAGAAGATCCGTATTGACCATCTCCAAAATCACCAACTCCTCAACGGTTTGATGCGCATAATAAAGAGTGCGGTAGGTCTCAATAGAGGTACCTTTCTCTTTGCTATTCCAACGATGACGCTCAAAGCCTGTGTACAAGCTGGAACCGATCGTACGGTTCTTTCCATCTGGTACAATAGTCGTCACCGAATCCTGCGAATCAAAACTCGCGCGCAATTTGAGCCACTTACACTCACCTTGCTCAATTTGTAGTAATTCTTCAGAGTCGGTTTTCCAATTTCCCGTGAAATTCAAGCAAACCCACGGATAAGGGTCTTCATCGCCAGCGATTCCCGGACGTTTCGCCTCAGCCACCGTGGCCACACTAAAACCAATCAAAATTGCCAAGATCCACGAAGCTTTCATAGATCCACCCCCTCTAAACTAGCCACAGACTCTTTTTTGAGCTCCACCGTGGCTCCCCCTTTACGCAACCGGCCACCCATTTCTTCTAACTTCACCGAGGGATTAAAGGCATAGCCATCCCGCTCGTTGAGAATATAAATGGGCCGACGGAAATCTGGTTCGATCAGCTTTCTGAGCCGGCTAATCGAGGTGTAAACCTTGGAATCGTGAATGAGCGGATTGTAATTTTCGCGCCAAATCTTATCCACAAGATCTTCTTTGGTGAAAACCTTCCCAGGCTGCGAGGCCAATAGGTAAAGGATTTCCAAAAGCACAAACCGACGCTCAAAATGTACTTCACCGAGCGTACTTTCGATGATCACTTTACGCTCACGATCAATCATCAATACATTTTGCTCGCCCTTCACGATGGCGGTCGACACCCGCTCCAAGGCTTTTTTGAGGGCATTTAACTCCAAATCGGAAACAGCATCAGAGATCAGATCGAAAAAGATCTTGGCTCGCTCTTCATTTCCTAACTCTAAGTAGGTACTGCCCAATCCGAGCAGCACATAATAATAAGCCTTCCAGTCACGGTTCGCGCGCAGCACAGCATGGGCTTTCCAGTAGCAATCCAAAGCCTTGTTAAAATCTTTCAAGTAACGGTGGCAGTGGCCCTGCAGAATCAAAATCACTGACTCCACATCGTAAAGTTTCGAGAACTCTAAGGCACTTTCCCCGTGAGCAAGATCATTGATTTCCGCTAGGAGGACATCAAGATCTTTTAGGGTTTGCTCGTACTGCTTTTGATCCTTTTGCATGATCGCAATGCTGTACCGAACGATTAGACTATCGCGAATCACATCTTCCCGCTCTTTGGCGGAAAGCGCTGGGTCTTTTAACAATTCTTCGCAAGCGGATTTGGCCGAGAGGTAATATTTCAACGCCTCTTCACGATCTTTGCGGTAGTCCGCAGAAATTCCGCGAATATATTGCAACTTTGGGAAGTAGCGCTTGTAGCCGTCTAAAGACGATCCCACCTGTAAAACTTCGCGAATGAGCGAGTCGTGTTTGTCGAAATCCATGCGCTCGGCATGAATTCTCAACAAGCTCGTGATGGAGCGAAAATAGTTGTCGTAAAGATGAAATTGCAACGCTTCGGTTTTCACCTTCTCGAAGCAATCGACGGCATTTGGAAAATCACATTTTTCCAAATACAACTGACCCAACTCAAACAAGGCATGATTTCGAAAAATGAGGTCATCCGCATTTTCCGCGCTCACCTTGGAGTAAATTTTCTTAAGGCCGGAGCCTTCTAATTTTCTATCCAACGTATCCCCCCTTCGGACCTGTTGGTTAATGGTTTCCCCACAAAATACCACCTAAGTGAGAAAGTGTTCCTGAAGGAGAAACCGTGGGAAGCGGCTTTCCAACCCCGAGTAACTAAGTGGGTACCATATCGCAACTTTAGGCTTCCGAGACAAGCACGGCATGCTCACCATCGCGAGGGACAGTCCCCGAGGCTGTATATGTAGGGTGGAAAACACATATCCCGTTTTCCCCCTCCAGGAACCCCCGCAATATAGCAGCCTTTCAAATCCTGACAAAGAATTTCTCCGGTTTCGTTAATTTTTGTGCGACGCGAAGAAAGCGGCCCAAAAAAGAGTGAAAAAAATTTACAGTTTTGCCCATTTTTGCCAAAAAATTCGTCGGAAACCGTAGAAATTCAATAAGGAATTCCCCCGAAAAGCGCTGTCCGCGGCCTTGCCCGTCCACTCCCCTCGCTTGGCGTTTATTTTAAATAATAATTATTTATTTTTTAGCAAAGCCTGTTTCTTGCAGAAAGTTGCGAGTTCGCGCTTCCGATTGCCGTAAATTTCCCCTATGCTAGAATTCTGATATGGCCAACAAACTCTTACTAGCCGATGACAGTCCCACCATTGCCAAGATTTTAGGTATGGCCTTGCAATCGGAAAGCTATGAAATCCGCTCGGTGTTAACGGCGGAAGACGCCGAAAAAGAGCTGCGCAATCACACGCCAAACTTCTTTTTGGTAGACCTCACCTTGCCTGGCAAAAATGGCTACGAATTTGCGACCATGATTCGCAAAGACAAAAAACTAAAAGACGTAAAAGTAGTGCTGCTTTCCAGTGCCTTTGATCCTGCTGATCCCGAGCTCGTGGAAAAATGTGGCGCCGATGGCGTAATCGAAAAGCCGTTCGATCCATCGGATTTACGAGAAAAATTGCGTAATTTCGCGAATGTCCCCGTGAAATATCCCAAAGGAAGCCAGGTGGCAGGCGCTGTTTCGGGAACAGAAGTTGTAGCGGAAGAACCAAGTAAAAATGTGGCCACTTCTCCCTCCTTCCCAACCGTACAAATCGATCCATTAGAGTTGCAAACACGCCCCACAATGCCTGCGGCGGATCCCAATGATATTTTATCGAGTGCTTTGGGAAATTCCGAGCCAAGCGAAACTCCTGGGGGTCTTGATTTGCTCTCAATGGAGTTGGGCGGATCTTCGTCTGCGGGAGAGGCACCGGAATTCCCACCGCCGCAATCGCCGCCCGCGGCACCGGCAAATATCGATGATTTACTCACTGCGGGTCTTCCGCCAAGCGCGGAAGGACTCGAAGAGCGCCAACCTACTTTGCAGATTGATCTTAGCGGCGGCTTACCGCCATTTCAGCCCGAAGAACAAGTTTTGGATTTGTCTGAATCTTTTTCTGGTGGATCAGAAACCCCCACAGTCCCACCGCCCGGAAAAACGCCGGTTGTTGAAGCCCCGATTGCCAGTTCTCAGACCGCCGCGCCGGCCAGTGCGGGTCCTCCTCCACTTAGTGCTAACGCCCAGGCCCTTGCGGCCTTTTTCGAGGCTGAAATTGATTCAAATGTTCCACCGTCTGCTCCCGCAATTCCAGCAGCTAGGCCAAGTGCCCCACCTCCGGCCCCCATCACAAGCTCGATTTCTGTTGATGCCAACGGCG
Source organism: uncultured Bdellovibrionales bacterium (assembly GCA_964478795.1). Taxonomy (GTDB): domain Bacteria; phylum Bdellovibrionota; class UBA1018; order CAIPTA01; family CAIPTA01; genus JAKFYM01. Next base: position 3,817 of record CAYZLH010000299.1, read on the forward strand.
ACTCCTTCGATGCCAGCCTCGGTAGCATTGATTGGTCGGAAAGCCCTAAAAATCTAAACGCATGGAGTAGCAGCAGCCTGGGTCAGACCAAGAAGCCAGCCCCGCCCCCTCCCGCCCCCCCGAAGGTTGGAAAGTCGGCTCCATCTGGCGCTAGCAGCGGTGAAACGAGCTTTATTTTCGATGTGGGCGGATCGAACTTTCGTTTTGCGGAAGACTATATCCATCGCATCACCAAATCCTTCACTGGATCGCCAGATGAAATGATCTTGGGCA
>CAYZLH010000300.1:0-4081 GCA_964478795.1 uncultured Bdellovibrionales bacterium
CTGCTACCTGCCTGCCGCCCACCGTACAATAGATGGCGGTGACTGCAATTTCATTTCTCGTCAACGTGCCCGTTTTATCCGTACAAATGACTGTTGTAGAGCCAAGTGTTTCAACTGCGGCGAGCCGCCGCACGACCGTGCCTTTTTTAGCCATTCGTTGAACGCCTACGGCCAGCGCAATGGTCATAGCTACGGGTAAGCCCTCGGGTACCAAAGAAACCATTTGGCTGATGGCGATCATAAAAATCTGCGCGAAAGGAATTCCGCGCAGCAGTCCGACCGCAAGCACAAGAAAAAACATGATAATGGCCGCAACAACTAGATATCGACCAAACTGTTGAATTCGAATTTCAAGTTGAGTCTTTGGCTGCGCTGTTGTCGTGGCAAGGTGAGCAATTTTGCCGATCTCATTGTTGACCCCAGTCGCAGTGACAACGGCATAGCCTCGCCCAGCCGTAATATGAGTGCCAGCAAAAATCGTATTTTTCCAATCGGCCAGCGGCGTATCTTTAGAAAGTTTTTCGATCGATTTAACAACGGGAAGCGACTCTCCTGTCAAAGCCGCTTCGGCGACCGCAATACTGGATGCCTCAATGAGTCGTGCATCTGCCGGCACAGCGTCTCCAGCACTAAGGACGAGAATATCGCCTGGAACAATTTCACTTGCCTCAATGTTCTGCTCTTGGCCCCCACGTAGAACTCGGGCCTTCAATTTTGATAGTCGCCTGAGCGCCAATAAAGACTGCTCAGCGCGGCCCTCCTGGTAGGCACCTATGACCGCATTTAAAAGTACAACAACAAGAATAACTATAGAGTCACGAGCTTCGCCAATAAAGAAGGCGATACCAGCCGCAACCAACAAGAGATAAATAAGTGGACTTAGAAATTGATGTAAAAAAATAGCTAGTAGAGTTCGACTTTTGGGTTCTGGTATTTCATTTGATCCAAATTGATGAAGACGTTCGCGCGCATCATTGTACGAGAGTCCGTGCGCCAAATCTGATTTCAGTTTCGCGACAGCTTCATCAGGTTGAAGAGAGTTCCAAGCAAGTTGTTGGCTCATAACCAAGTCTCCATAAACGATATCTTCAAGCAAATTGTCCCAAGATGAGGTATTTCTGTCTCAAAATCTACCGTTAAACTCGTGCAGAACACGACAAAAACTATTATTACCCCATACTAGCAGGGGGCATGCCAGTAACCCGGTGGCCTCGATCTTGCTAATTTTATTTTTAACGCAATGGAGCCAAATGAAATGAAAGAGAAGAAAAAGAAAATCGCGCAAAATTCTCAAGTAAATCATTCGTCTGAAGTTGTTCGTGTTCACAAAATCCTTGGTCAACTAGAGGGGGTAGAAAGAATGATCGATTCGCATCGACCATGCCCCCAGGTCTTACAGCAAGTGCAGGCGGCGATTTCTGGTTTAACAAGTCTTAAGATGGAAATCTTAAAGCGCCATTTGAATGAGTGTGTTGCTGAGTCTACGCAAACTGCAAATTTCTCGAAACTTATTGGGCAGATGCTTGAGATCGTACAGATACAAATGAGAAGATGAGAAAAAGTAACATGTCAAAATCAAAACGAAAGAAGATTATCTGGGCCATTGATCCGTATGGAAAGGCAAAAGTTCAAGCGTCGGCCGCGAGTCTCGCTCGGTTATTAAGTCTACATAACGATGTGGAAGTTATTTATGTGCACGGACACTCAGGCTCTTCAATAGCAAAAGAACAATCAGCGGTTCGCGGGGGACTTTCCCGTGTAGATAAACAACTCGATAAAATTCTATTGAAGCTTAAGTTTAAGCCTCGGAGGAAGCCGCTAGTTCTGGTCCATGACTCCGACTATTTAAGAACGGATGTTAAGACACTTGTGAGTTTTGCCAAAAAAGCAAAAGCCGATGCAGTTCTAGTTAGCACAAATGCCAGAGTTGGATTCATTCGACAGGCTCTTGGCAGCTTTTCAGAGACACTGATCCTGGAGTCAGCGGCACCGACCATGATTATAAATCCGAAAGCCAAAGTTAGATCCAAACCCGGAACCATTATTTTTCCAACAGATTTTAGTGACTTGTCTTGGAAGGCCTTTCAACAAGTCGTCAGTTTCGCAAAAGCAACCAGGGCAAATATTAAAATTTTCCACCAATATCAAGGCGAGGCGCGATCCATACTGGATTGCGTTTATTGTTTCCAGAAAGAACGATGGTTAGAGAGAGACAACCGACTACTAAACAACAATCTACAAAGGGTTAAATCAAATTTAACTAAGTGGCTTAACTGGACCAAAAAACAAAACGTCAAATGTGACCATATTATTCAATTTGGATCTAAAAATATTGCCGACGCAACCCTAGAACTGGCAAAAAAACATAACGCTTGGATGATTGCAATGGCAACCATAATTGGCCCCATCGCTGCCAACTTTTTGGGTAGCAATGCTCGTTGGATTGTGCGTTCGGCGAATTGTCCGGTGTGGGTGCTTTATGTCGAGGGGAAGTAGATAATGTCTCTCAATATTTCCCCACTCGGCTCCAAGGAGCTTCCAAAAGCACCGCCCCTCAAAAAACTTCTGGGACCAAGCTTTATTTTGCTTGGACTTGGCCTCGGTAGCGGCGAAGTGGTGCTGTGGCCCTACATGGCCAGCAATTATGGACTAGGTATTGTTTGGGGAATGTTAATCGGTATTACGATGCAGTTTTTCATTAATATGGAAGTTGCCCGTTATGCACTTGTAAATGGTGAGAGCATTTTTGTTGGATTTGCTCGGGCTTTGCGGTGGCTGCCGGTGTGGTTCATTGTTTCAACATTTTTAGGCTTTGGCTGGCCGGGCATTGGACTCTATGGTGCTTCCCTTCTTTCCACCGCGGTAAAGCCGAGTATTGAAATTCAGCCTAACATGATAGGTATTATTCTTTTTATCTCCATAGGAATTATACTTTCTGTTGGCAAAGTCCTCTATCAAACCGTTGAACAATTGCAGAAGTATTTAATCGGAATCTCCGTTCCGTTCATTGTTGGCCTCACTTACTACTTGGCAACGAGTGATGATATCCTTGCTTTAACAAAGGGTCTCGTCGGCGTGGGTTCCATGAATGGCACTTCATATTCATTCCTTCCACCAGGCATTATCTTCGGAACTTTCCTGGGTGCTTTGGCTTACGCTGGGGCTGGAGGAAACCTCAACCTTACTCAATCATGCTACGTAAGAGACAAAGGCTACGGAATGGGAACGTACGCACAAAGAATCACGAGTCTTATCACCGCTGGAGGATCGATTAATACGTTCAAGATTACGGGAAATACCTTTCCGGCAACACCTGAAAATTTAACTCGCTTCCGTCAGTGGTGGAAGATAATCAACTTGGAACACTTTCTGATTTTTTGGGCATTAGGGCTCTTTACCATGCTCACACTTTCACTGCTCGCATACATCACGACCTTTGGAAAAAGTGGCAACGTTGTGGGAATTAATTTTATTGTTTTCGAAGCTATCACAATTGGCAAGGCAACAATTCCTGTTCTTGGCACTCTTTTTCTAGTTATTACTGGTGTGATGCTTTGTGCGACTCAGCTCACAGTGCTGGACTCTACAACACGGATTATTACAGAAAACTTGCTCCTCTTAAAATCAGGGCAGAATTCATTTAGCGTTTCTAAGGCCTACTATCTTGTGCTCTGGTTGCAGATATTATTTGGGATTTCCGTTTTTTCTTTAGGTTTTGATCAACCACTCCAGCTGATTATACTTGGTGCCGTTATCAATGCCTTTAGTATGTTTGTTTATACTGGAATCTTACTTTGGCTCAATAATCGCGTGCTCATAAAAGAAGTAAGGCCGGCGGCATGGCGAAATTTGGTTCTCACGTTTACCCTACTTTTCTTTGGTACATTTTGTGTGGTGACGGCGTATATAGAGTTCACCCGGCCATGAATCATGGGAGGAAACATGAGTAATTTTTTAAATTGGTTTGAAGAGATTTCGATCAAAGATGTGCCACTAGTAGGTGGTATCCGATGTTTGAAAAAATTCGATTTTATGAAAAACTACTTAGGACGGAGATTGATATCCGATTTGCAACAGCAAC
>CAYZLH010000301.1:0-4078 GCA_964478795.1 uncultured Bdellovibrionales bacterium
TGCGCAAGGCCGAGGATTATGTCGCTAATCTGCTCGCGGATTGGCTCTTTTATAAGCAAGTGCGGGGTAAGGAGCGGCCGCTGGATCCGGCCATGGATCGTAACTTTGCCACTGTGTATGAATTCTATCTGATTGGCATGGACCCCGTGCTCCTTGGCAAAGCGATGAATGAACGGGTGAAGTTACACGTCGAGCAACTTCGTCAGTATTCATTAAAAGCACAAGGGAAAGAAGTGCAGGAGAATGTTGCTCCCAAACCGGAAGATCAAATTAAGATCGATACCGGCGAGGGCGTGACGCCCGCGCTCAAGAAAAACTAATTTCTATAGGGAAATTGAATGACCGGCTTTACACCCTTCGGTGGAGCTGCAAATTTCATTTTAGTAATTTCTTTTTTCAAGCAACTCTCTAGGGGGAGATTTTTATTCGAATTGTTGGTAGCGCCGACTTTTTTCACTCCACCCTTGGCATTTACTTCGATTTCAAACTGGATGGAGTCTCGCTTGCCTGATCCATGTTGAGTTTGGCAGGCCATGATGACATCCATTCGATCGTAGATGGTGGTTTTTACGTTGCAGTCACCCCAGGCCTTGGCTAATTGGGGATTGGCTAAACAAGAATCGGTAGCCTCTGCTAAACGTTCTGAATCCTCGACTTCCGGACTGTTAGAGGCACAACTGATCAACAAGAAAGATAGAAAAAGAAGGGCGATTTTCATAAGTCTCCTAAGTTCGTTTGTTGCTCTAAAAGTATAGCACGCACGGGAGAAGCGTCAGCGTTTTTCAGTGCCAGAGGTAGGGCAATCAACGAATAGAGTCCGGGATTTACCTGGTGAAGGGAGAGGCCCTCCAACACCGCCATTTTCGTTTGCCAGAGCGCCTGATGAGATTCTAAAGCTTTGGAATCTGCGGGATCGACAGAAGGCGTATCAATGCCCACCAATATCACTCCGCATTGATTTAAATGCTCTACCAACTCCGGCGATAACGAGCGAAAATCGTTTTGCCATTGATTCGGATTCGGAAAACTATCCGTGCGTAAAAGCACTCGCTTTGCCAAGATTTTTGGCAGTTCTTCTTTTTGAATTCTGCCGCCGGTGGTGGCTACCTGAATTACTTGGCAAGCCCCGAAATACGACTCTAGCGACCGTTTGTCTATTCCTTCTCCGGCGGCATGATAGTGATTGGTAGCATCGGCATGGGCGCCTACATGTAAAGTGGTTAGTATTGAGGAGAGCGTTAAATGATTCTGAGGAAATGAAAGGGAAATTCGGCGCTCATATGCTTGATCACCGGGAAAGACGGCGATAGCAGAGTCTACGAGTGGCGAAATATCCCAGATCTTCACGGACGCGCTACCACTTTCATCTCCACCGCGATGGGGGTTGGCAAAGCTCCCACTTCAATTGTGGTTCGAGTGGCCTGAATATTTTGAAAATACTCGGCATAGACCCGATTAAAAATAGGAAAGTCTTTTTTCATATTGGTGAGATAAACCTGCACATCCACCACGCGATCAAGGCTGGAGCCCGAGGCCGCTAAAATTGTTTTGATATTTTCGATTACGGAACGCGTCTGCACTTCCACATCGTAAGCGGTGATTTCGCCATTGGCATCAAGAGTCACGCCGGGAATGGTTTTACTGCCGCGTTGACGGGGACCCACTCCCGATAGGAAGAGAAATTCCCCTTCTCGTCTAGCGTGAGGGTAGGCGCCCACAGGTTCCGGGGCTTTCGCGCTATCAATAACTTTCGCTTTTTCGGCGGAGGATTGAGGTGCGGTGGTGCTAGCAGTGGAGGTACCTACGGTGTTTGGCTTTTCGATGATTTTTGAGCGCACGGGTTTCGTGGGCTCCAAGACGGCGACGCAATTTCCTGTGCCGTAAATCGCCTCATAGCCCAGGAGTTTTCCGCGGAAGTCGTTGGTTTCACCACACAGACCGTTCAGCCACCAAACGCCTTTGAAGCCCATGTCGCCATTGGCTTCCCGGCCAAAATCTCTGGCCACCTGAGCAACATCTTCTAAGCGCCCATCCTGCAATAATTCGCAGATTTTGCGGTTCCATTCATCATCTTTGGCCGAGGAAATACGATCATCTTTGGGATCAATTTCTTTAATAAAAAATCGATTCGACAATCCAGAAACCAAAACAGCGATGGCTTTTTTACCACTGGCTTCCAGTGCTCGCAGTCCTGCGCGCCCCACTTCGATAGTTTCATTTTTTTCCGCGTACATATAGCAGCTTACCATTGATGCTAAAATACGATTCTGTGGGTTGAGAATCTTTTGCGCCACAATGGTGCCGGTATCCACGGGAAAACCGCGGTAATTGGCCAACATGGTGTGGTGGCCATCTTTCTTCACTTCTTGCGCATAGGATTTGGCAAAGTCCGGATCAATTTTGAATTGATAGGGCATCGAACCTAGATCGTGAAAGTTGTGGTCCACATGCACCCACTCCGGATTGGGATCGGCTTGAAAAGTGTAGCCTAAAACAGACAGCCACTGGGTAGAGTAGAAGAGTAGTAAATCTGCGTCGGTATTTTCAATTTCTTTCCGCGCTAAATCATAGGCCGCACGCAGACGTTGCCAACCCGGTGATTTTTCGGGAGCCAGTAGTACTTGTGGTAATCCAGGCACGATCAAAATTTTCTGAATCATCGGGCCTCCTTCGCGGCATTCAAAATTTCCGCAGGAAGTGATTCGCGTCCTTTGGTAAGCGCGTTCCACTCTACCACCGCATTGCCAGTGCCAATTACGGTGCCGTAGCCGTGCACGATGGCCGGATAATCAGGAATTTCCATCGCACTTAACATCCAAGCTAGCGCGCCGGCTTTGATCTCGGCGCTGGCCATATCAATGAATTCCGGAAGTACGGCAAGTAATTCTTTGCCTCGTCCTTCCCGCATAAGTTTGAGAATTTGCATATCCCAAAGATACTGACCGTGGTGATACACATGCTCGTGGCTCATGTCTTCCGGAATTTCCGGTTCGGTGGTGAAGTGGCGGTGACTCATGGAGTTCGATGCCAGTAAGACGGCGCGTTTGCCACTTTTTTCGATGGCGATCCGGGTAGCTTCACCTAACTTCATCATCTGTTCTTGACCCACTTCATTAGAAAAATAGTAGGGCGAGTTATTAGACGAGAGTGAAACGATGGGAATGTCCCAAGCGGGATTCATCAAGTGCAGCGAGCAAATGGTGCCGTAATCGATCCGAAAATCTGGATTCTTCATCAATCGGGTGATCAGGCCCTGTTTTTTGGTTTCTTCGGAAATGGCGAGGGATAGATCAACGTCAACTTTTAAATCATAATGATAACGAAAGAGATGCGGGAAAATCGGATCCACCGAAATGCCTTTGAAATGATCTACGGCCAAAAAGTGGTGGCCCACCACCGTCATCCAATGGGGGGAATGCACGAGCAAAACATCGGGCTTCATGGCGAGAATTCGTTCTCGGCAGCGCTCGTAGGCCCAGCGCAAATTTTCCCAGCCACCTTCGGAGCGTGGTTCATTCTGCGGTGGATTCTCTCCATATACCAAATGCGGTGGGTGTGGGGCTAACACTCCAGCGATAATTTTTCCTTTGCTCATCGTTCCCTCTTTACTCGAATGTGCTCGCGAGACTATTTTTTGCTCAAGACCAGACCCGTAGACTCAAACCACGGAACTTTTTTCGATGACTGAATTTTAGCTACTTCTTTTTCGGGCATTTTGGCATCTCGTGCATAGTGGCGCGCGGCTGAGGCAGAAATCTCTTTTTCAAATAGCTTTCCTTGCACTACGGCTTCGGTCTTGGCGGAATCTTTGGGTACGACGAAAGAGTGCTTGGAAAACTGCACGTGCACTTGGGTGTCGCCATCCTTCAGTACAATCCAGCAACCTTCGGTCTGGCAAACCTTTTCCACATTTGCTTTTACAACAATTTCTTTTCCTTCGTGCTGCTTTAGATTTTTCACTGCTTCGGCCAAGGTAATGGGAGTCTCTTTTAGGGTGACACCTTTTCCATAAGATTCGGCGGCCAGGGCTTGCATTGTTATTAACAAAGTAATCAACATAAACGTCTCCTTAAGTTTT
>CAYZLH010000302.1:0-4076 GCA_964478795.1 uncultured Bdellovibrionales bacterium
GAAAAACTCCTTGGCCAAATTGCCCTCAAGCTGAAAGGGAGCATTAAATTGCTTTTTGGGACTTCGGGAGAATTTGCCTAATTTTTCGGCATAGGCTTTTCGTAAGATGGCTTTATCCCGCATCCCCCGCACGAGATGATGATCCGGACTCGCCTGCATAAAGTTGCGAATTTCCCGGGATAGGAAAATGGGACGACCCTCGAGGGTGTTGGCCATTTCCATCCGATCGCCCACCCAATTTAAAATATGGGTGGGGAAGTGGGTTTGGAAAAAATAGTTTTGCCATTGGGTGAGCGGACTCTCACCAGCACTCGACTTGATGTAGGAGCCAATTCGGTCTTTTTCGGCAGCAAAAAAATCGCCACTGCTATCGGGAAAGTGGAGCTGAGCTAAGCTGTGAATTTGCGCAAAAAGCGGGTGGGCCCAACCTAAAGTTTGCAGCGAGGCATGGAGGTCGGAGCCGTCAGGATAGGAGCTCAATCCTTTTTCCCAAAATTTTTCATTTTTTCCCACTACTCGCTCGGCGAAGAGGCGGGCGCGTGCTGGCGACGGATTCTTTTGGTAAAATTTCCACCAGGCGGTATAGCGATAAGAGGGATAGCCACAGAAAATTTCGTCGGCACCATCGCCGGTAAGAACTCCCCGCACATATCGCCGCGCGAATTTGGAGAGCCACCACTTAGCGGCGCCGTTGGTGTAAGGTTGCACCAGCTCAGAGGCATAAATCGCGTGAGCGTAAGAATATTCCAAAGCTTCGGGATCTGTTTTGAGTGCGCGTCCCTTGAGATTTTTGTGAGCTTTGAGAAATTGGCTCACCTGACCTGTTTCATCGTAGTCGGGATGGGCGAATCCCACGGTGAAAGTTTCGATTTGCCCGTGCACTTTGCCCATTTCATAGGCGGCAATGCGACTATCGATTCCCCCGCTCAAATATGCCCCCAAGGGCACATCGGAGTCTAATTTGAGTTCCACGTTTTTGGCTAAAAGTTTGTCCAGTTCAGCGGCTCGTTCGGGAAAGGAGGCGGAAGAAAAATCGGACTTCTTGCGAGCGTTAGAAATTTTTCGCTGTAGATGAATTTCCCAGCGATCCCCGCGCGGCTCCGCCAGCAACAACGAGCCCGGCGCCATGGCAAATACGCCCGCAAAGCTGGTGCCCATCTCTTCATAGAGCGAGACCGTGGCGCGGTTATGCCCTTCGCGGTCCCAGCGCAAGGGAAAGGCCAAACCCTTTATTTCCGAAGCGAACTGCAAATGACCTTGCAGGGTGAAATGGTAAGTTTGTTGAAAACAGCGAAGTTGGTTTGCGGGGCTCGGATCACCGGAGCCAAAAAACAAGGGCTTTACCCCAAAGCCATCGCGCGCGGCCACCACAGATCCCGTGCGGTGATCGAGGATCACAAAGGCATATTCACCGTCGATCTCCTGCAAGAGTTCGAGTCCATATTCCAAGTAGGCGGCGAGAATCACCTCTGTATCGGAACGAGTTTGGAATTCGAATTTCGCGCGTAATTTTTCCCTTAAGGCCTGAAAGCCGTATAATTCACCGTTGAATAAAATAGTGGCCCGCCCCAATTTGTCGGTAAGGGGTTGTTTGCCTTCCACTAAGTCGCGAAAGGCCAGACGATAGTGGTAGAGCGCGTGGTGACTGTGAAATTCCGAACCTTGCCCGCTATTGCCGCGATGAGCAAGATTTTTTGCGCGGGATTGATAATAGGCTTCCCGACCCCGATCGAGGGGCAACTGCTGGGGAGCAAATATGCCTAAGAATCCGCACACCCCTTTTCTTTACCACAGCTAGACGGTAAGTTGCAGTTTCATGCACGCATTAGAACTGACAAATTTATCAAAATCCTATAACGGCAAAGAGGTCGTGAAGAAAATTTCCCTTTCCATTCAAGAAGGGGAGATTTTTGGCCTTTTGGGGCCCAACGGAGCGGGAAAATCCACCACCATCAATATGATTTCCGGGGTCACTAAAGTTGGGTCCGGTACAGTGCGGGTGTTTGGCAAGGATAACCAAACCGACTTCGTCTCCACGCGCCGGGCAGTGGGCGTGATGCACCAAGAGATTGTGGTGGACACCTTTTTTACCATCGATCGCGCGCTGAAAATTCATTCCGGTTATTACGGCGTGAAAGATGATCCGAAGTGGCGCGAATTGTTGGTGGAGCGTTTGGCACTGGGGCCGCACCTAAAGAAGAGCATGAACAAACTCTCCGGCGGTATGAAACGCAGATTCATGGTGGCTAAAGCTTTGATTCACAAACCTACATTGCTCATTCTGGATGAGCCCACCGCCGGGGTGGATGTGGAATTGCGCCAAAACTTGTTGAGCTTCGTGCGCGAGATCAATAAAACCATGGGCGTGACCGTGCTTTTGACCACGCATTATTTGGAAGAAGCGGAAGAAATGTGCGAACGCGTGGCGATCATGAATTTGGGCGAGCTGATCGCCCTGGATCGCACCAAAGATCTGTTAAATAAATTAGAAGACAAACGAATGCTCATTCATTTAGATCGGCCCATCTCCGAAGTGCCATCGAGCTTAAAAGCTTTCGGCGCTGAACTGCTGGAGAGTGGCTCTCTCTTGAAAGTCCAAGTAACAAAACAATCCTCCACCAACGCGGTATTGGCCGCCATTGCCCAGGCGCAACTTTCGGTAAAGGATTTAGAAACGCAAGCGCCCAATCTACAAGAGGCATTTTTAAAACTGACGAGGGGGAAAAATGCGTAAGGAACTCGAATTTCATCCTTGGTTGCCGTTTTACACTTTGTTGTGGAAAGAAATCCTGCGCTTCCTTTCCGTAGCGGTGCAAACCCTGATCACGCCTGTGATCACGGCTTCCCTCTATTTGTTGGTTTTTGGGGTTAGCTTGGGGTCGCAAATTTCCCTCTACCCAGAAATTTCCTATGTGCAGTTTGTAGTGCCGGGCCTAATCCTTATGGGTGTGGTGAATAATGCGTTTGCCAACACCTCTTCATCGATTTTCTTTTCTCGGTACCTTGGTAGTATCGTGGATCTTTTGGTAACTCCGCTCTCGGCCAATCAGATGATCATGGCCTTTACCGCGGCAGCCATGGTGCGCGGGATGCTGGTGGGAATGATGGTCTGGATAGTTTCGCTCTTTTTCACGAGTATGCCGTGGGTGAATCCGCTCGCGGCCTTCGGCATGATTCTTTTGGCGAGCTTTTTGTTTGCGCAGTTTGGAATTATCGCTTCAATTTATTCCACCACCTTTGACCACTTGACGATGTACACCAACTTTTTGATCTTGCCGTTGATTTATACTGGTGGATTATTCTATCCCGTTTCCCATTTGCCTCCGGTGTGGCAGACGATTTCCTTTTTTAATCCGCTTACCTATTTCATCGATGGTTTTCGGCAGGCGATCATCGGAGTCGGCAGCACCCCCCTCTGGGTGGATTTTGCTTTCGCCGGTGTAAGTGCCTGCGCGCTTTTTCTGTGGGCCTGGTATTTGATTCGGTCCGGCACGAAAATGCGCGGCTAGATGACTAGACGAATTTGATCTTGCGCTGATGGCGATCTCGTGACGGCGACTACGCAAGGCTATGCGCGCAATTTAAGCAGATTTCTTTTTCGACTCAGCGGGAGAAAATTTTTCCTGCCAGTGCCACAGAAATTTTTCTAAGAAGAGACGTTTCCTTTCCACAGTTAAATCCAATACTGCGGAAGATTTTTGCTTTTTCGCTTGATTGGAGATGGACGGCAAAGGTGGCTGGGCTTTTTTCTCTTCCCCTAAAAGTGGGTCGGACTCAGTCAAACGAGTAGCGACTTCTCTGACTTCCTCATCTGAAAGTTCAATATTTGGCAAAGCAGGGAGAATCGATAACGAAATTTGCGAGTTTTCTGTAAGTGGATACTCAATGGAATCATCGGCATCTGGCGGCGCGGCGACCAATTTGGGGATCGGCGGAGGCGAAACTTTGCTAATGGGTTCGGCCTGTTCGATTGAATCCACATCAAGTTTTTCCACGTTTTCTTCTTCTTCAATTTCGTTAGGATCGAAGAAGAGTGGCTCCGGCTTTTTTACTAAGACTTCTCGAGTCATTTCATC
>CAYZLH010000303.1:0-1509 GCA_964478795.1 uncultured Bdellovibrionales bacterium
GCGTTAGGGCTTAGCGTCCTGCTCGTTGATACCGACTCTCAAGGTCACATCGCCAGCGCGCTAGGCTTACCCAAGCGCAACAGCCTCTATGAGCTGATGACAGACCCCAGCGCCAAAATCAGCGACAACATGCGCTTTTCAATCTGTATTGCTCGATAGCCATTCCATGGTCGTGGGCTATGATACCGCCCGCGGAGAACCTCGCAAGGGATCTCCTGAACTTACCAGCAGTTCCGCCAAACAAGGAGATTGCGTAAATTGCTTTCGTTGCGTGCAGGTTTGTCCCACGGGCATTGATATTCGGCGCGGGCAACAAATGGAGTGCATTCATTGCACCGCCTGTATCGATGCTTGCGATACCGTGATGGAAAAGATTCATAAGCCAATCGGGCTAATTCGCTATACGAGTGAGCGCGAGCTCCTCGGAAAAAAACGTACAACCTTACGCGTCCGTACAATGATTTACGCGCTTCTTTTTGTAGTTTCTTTCGGGGCCCTACTATTTTCACTGAATGCCAAGGAATACTTTGAAATCGCCGTGCTGAGGGCAAAGGAAGTCCCCTACCAAATCGTGCCAACCCCTCAAGGAGAAAGAGTGGTGAATCACTTCCGTTTGGATATTTCGAATCAAACAGGGGGAGAGGTAAAATTTGAAATCCTTGCGCCAGAAGATGCTCGTTTAGAGCTTATCTTTCCGCAAAATCCATTAACAGTGAATGAAGAGGCCCATAGCCGACACGACTTTTTTATCCGATACGAAAAATCCATTTTAGAAAATGGCAACAAGTTGATTTATCTAAAAGCGCGAAAGAATGGCGAGACTCTGCAATTGGAGGTGCCACTTGTGGGCCCCAACTCCTGATGCACTATTGCTTACCTCCTGGGGCCTCGCCCTGGTCTCCGCTTTAGCCGGAAGTCTCCATTGCACGGTAATGTGCGGTCCACTCCGACTTTTGGTGGAGAAGGCTTGGCCTTATCAAATCGGCAGGTTATTGGGTTATCTTTTTGTCGGCGCCGTGTTTGGCACAATAGGGTGGCATTTCCCCTGGTGGGCCTGGGTTCCACTTTACCTATTGTTAGTGTCCACTTCGCTTTTCTCGTTTTCGTGGTGGCGTGGCCTACATCAAAAAGTATTACGAGTGGCTAGAATTCACCCAATGGCCTTGGGAATCTCCACTGCATTCTTTCCCTGCGGACTCTTATACGCTTGGGTGGGAGTGGCGGCCTTGGCCAAAGATCCTTTTTATGGAGCCATTTTTCTCGGGATACTCTGGCTAGGCTCATTGCCGAGCTTGGAGTTCGCTCCCATTTTACTAAAAAAGGTAAAACCGTGGCGTAGCCAATATCCAAAAATTTTTACAGTCATTTTGATTCTTTTGGCAGCCACTCCGCTTCTCTTACGAGCTCGCCCACATGTTCACCCAGCCCCCGTGAACTCGGCCACCGAAAATGCTCCTGCGCACTCGTGCCACTAGAAATATTTAAAGATCACTTTTCCATCACGGCCGG
>CAYZLH010000303.1:1519-4076 GCA_964478795.1 uncultured Bdellovibrionales bacterium
CCACCCTCAATATTTCCCTGATTTACTTTTGCAAACGAAGAACCACCGCGCCCACCGCGCTGAGAACCGTTACCACCGGAGTGATCGCCACCGGCTTGACCTTTATGGCCTTCGCCGCTTTCCCCACCGCCGCCATTATAATTTCCACCACCACCGCCACCGCCCGCTACTACTAGGGCCATTTCCGGAGCAGTACTTTTTGAGGCGTTCGCTTTCCCAATGAGATAGACACCGGAACGACCACCGCCGGTACTGTCACTTCCGCCTACCAGTTCATATTCCACGTTCTCATTGTCGCGACCACCGAAGGTATTACGGCCGTTTTGCACCACTCGGCGAGTTAGCTCCACCCCGTTATTTCCTCCTTCGCCGACAACCACGACAACATCGTATTTTAAGCTATCAAGTGTTCCGTAGCCATTCACGAAGGCACCACCTCCGCCTGAACCACCCGGAATTTGAATGGTACGGGAATTGTCACCACCAGATTCACGGGTACCTGAATAGCCATTTCCGCCCCCTGCGCCCCAGGCAGTAATGAAGAAGTTATTACACCCTTTGGGAATTTCGACTTTAACAATATTAGCCTTGTCGATTACTTTTTCCCCGGGCGTACAAGGCGGTGGAGGCAACTTGGCCTCCTTTAACTCTTGTTCTTTTTCTTCCTTAGATTTGAAGCCGAAACCAGTTGCTCCGCCAGTGGATTTGATGGTAGAGGCCGTAATACCATTATCCTCTGAGTCGTCGCTTTCATTTTCCGACTTCTCATTTTTCTCAGATTGAGCGATTTCACGTTTAGGCTCAGGCAAGCCTGGACGTACCGGCAATACCCGCAGCGGTGGTCCGGCAGGAGCGGCACTTTCCGTTTCGTTAGAATTGGCAGACGCTGAAGTAGTAGAGGCAACAGGCCCCGCCGATGGCGTGGATTTCGCCGAACTTCCGCCAGATGAAGCAGATGATTGGGCGATTGGCTGCGAGTTAAATGACGGTAAAGGCGGCAATGTCGAAGCTAAAGGAGCTCGTTTTTCCTCTACTTCTTTCTCTACATTTTCTTCGACTACCTTTGTTTTTTCGGAAGGACCATCGGCAATCACAATCTTACTATTGCTTGAACTGTAAACGAACTCTTCGCCTTCACTGCTTTCTTCGGTTTCGGTCTTAGCGCGACGTCCGTACACTTCTTCGGGACTCATTTGTCCCGATTGGATTCGAGAGGCAGAGCGACCATCAATGGTGATCGCCGGACGGCCGTCGGGGGGAGTTAATGAATAGAAAACCCGCTGATCGTAGGTGCCGTCTTCACTTTCGTTTTGAATCTTTTGCATGCTCCAGCCAGGATGATTCTCCAGTCCAGAGCCAGAAGCCGAAATTGGCAATATGGCCAACGCAAATATCACAAAAAGCTTCATAAGATCCCCCTAATACCTCTATCGGCCCTTTTCCATTGAAAGTGGAATGACGTTTTCTACCCTGTCTCCTGACGGAGACAGGCGAGGATCATAGAGAGGGCTAGGAACCATTTAATAGCTCAAATCTTGAAGTTTTCGGCGTTGAGTTTTACTGGCCTTAACTTTGAGATAGTTAACCGTGGTCGCATCCATCCCGTTGGTCTCCGCACTTTTGGCCTTCAGGTAGGCAACACAGCTTTCACCACAAACAGTATCTCTGCTGCTCACCTTAGGTGATGGCAGCGGAGGCTTTTGCGACTTGGCATAGGCATCTGCTTCGTCTAGAAGTTTTTTCGACATCGCCTTGGCCTCAGGTGAGTTGCGTTCAATGAGAGCTTTCTCTAGGGCTACCGGATCCTCTTTGCGGAGTTTTGCCAAGTTATTTGCTCGTTCCTTCGCAGTTCCAGTTGCTTTGTAACAAGAATTGGGAGTGAACGTATTCCCATACGGATTCGTGGCGCTTTCTTCACAATCGCCACTCTTAGTGGCAGGAACCGTTGGCATTTTTTCTGCGGGTGCTTCATCCTTTCCTGCAGTTTTTTTCTCTTCTCCATCAGCTTTCTCATTTTTCTCTTCCGGCTCTACCTTCCCCTTATCAGCAGCAACTTTTTCTTTGGCTTTGTCGTCTTCCGTTGGCTTGGTTTCTTTTGTCTGTGGTGCTCCAGCGTCTTTACATTTCTCTAGTCGTTTTTTTGCCAGTGAAATTGCCTGTTCTAGATTCTTGCGGTTTGTGGCAAACGACGATTTTAATTCGGCCACAGCGGAATTAATTTTTGATAGTGCTCCGCCATTTTTATCTGCTACGGATCGATAGCCCTGCAATACGGACTTCGCACAGTTAGGAAATTTGTTATCTGGAGTGAAAGCTTTGATGAAACCTTCATGTGGTGAATTTGGTATTTTGATGATCCCACTTAAAATTCCCGCCGCCTCTTGCTTACAAGCATTGGCCATCTTCTCAAACTCGGCGCGATCTTTTTTAGTAGTGGCATGAAGTTGCTGATAGGCCTCAAGAGTTCCCCGCCCGGAGCCACCGGTTGAAATAAAATTAACAGCGGATTCACCCGCTTTTACGTGGCCTAACCGCTCGCTTAAATCCTTAACCAAGA
>CAYZLH010000304.1:0-715 GCA_964478795.1 uncultured Bdellovibrionales bacterium
AGAAGCAATCTCCACTAATTTTTCTAATCCCGAGTCGATGGCAAGCTTGGCCGCCACCGTGTTGATAGAATTTGCCAGCGCATAACGTAGGGTTACGGTACCCGCAAATTCTTCTTCATAATTTCGCGGAGTCCACGTTTTTTCATCATACTCATAGGTGAATGGAGCATCTTCGAACTTCGAAATCGAGTTGATCGGCGAACCATCGGAATTTTTACCAAACAATAGGGCCGTCAAGTAAACGAATGGCTTTATCAACGATCCAACCTGGCGCTTCATTAATATCGCTCGGTTATAGGTTGACTCCTCGTAAGATCTACCGCCCACCATACTCAATAGATAACCAGTACTCGGATCCACTGCCAAAAACACACCTTGAACTAAGCGTACCTCTGGGGGCTCCTGCCCGCCGTCCGACTTCTTCTTCGTTTTCTTCTCTAAGTACTGCTTCAATCGATTTTCGATCGCCGCCACCCCATTCGTCACCGATTTCTCAGCAAGCTGCTGATAATAGGTGTCGAGGGTACTATAAATTGTATATCCCGTGCCGAGCACTTCTTGGTCAGGCATATCTTTTAAAATCTGCGCCTGAATCATATCGGTGAAATACGGTGCGCGATTTTGTACTAAGCTTACTTTTACGAATTTTAGCTTTTCTGATTTAGCCAACTGATATTGTTTTTCGGTAATCACGCCCGCTTCAAACATTTTTGTG
>CAYZLH010000304.1:725-1031 GCA_964478795.1 uncultured Bdellovibrionales bacterium
ATTACAATCTCTTGTCGCCCCTTCGCGCGCTCCAAATGCCGAAATGGAGAGTAGTAAAAGGGCCCGCGCACAATTCCCGCTAGCATCGCCTGTTCTGCCACGGACAGTTCTTCAATCCCCTTACCGAAATAAAATTTTGCGGCTTCGTTTACTCCGTGAATGGCGATATTTCCCGATTGCCCAAAATACACTTCGTTTAAATATTTTTCTAAAATTTGGTCTTTAGAAAATTTCCACTCAAGTATCAAAGAAACCACCATTTCTTTGAGTTTTCGCCAGATAGTTTTGTGTCGAGTGAGATAGATG
>CAYZLH010000304.1:1041-4052 GCA_964478795.1 uncultured Bdellovibrionales bacterium
GGACGCGACAGAGCTTGGTGGAGATCAGCTGCTGCTGGTGCGTGATCGTGCTTGCACCCTGCACGTAGCCCCCGGAGCGGATGTTTACGTAAATGGAGCGTAGTATCCCGCGAAGATCAATCCCTGGGTGTTCGAAAAATCTTTGATCTTCGGTAAGGATTATCCCCTTCATTAGGGTGTGGGGAATTTGCGCGATGGGTATCGTTCTGCGGGCTTGAATATTTCCTTCATTTAATTGCGCCACAAGTGTGGGTTCAAGGGCAAATCCTGGAATATCACCAACCCCCTCTTGTACGATATTTTGAACTCGCCCACCCGACCAACTTATTGTGTAGCGAGTTGGTTTGATATCCGCCTGAGGATTGCCAAACAAAACCTCTTTGGCAAACATTTGAAAGGAAAACTCTGCGGTAAAGACCACGAGTGTAGATAACTGTTTATTTTCGTTCAGCGAATAAAAGAAAGTTCCTGGAGACCGCACATCTTCCGCCGTCTCAACCTGACGATATTCACGTTCTTTCAAGCGAAAAAGTATCTCATCCGGGGAGGCACCAACCCCGGGCCGCAACCAATACAAAGCGGAATAAACCCTTGTGGGCACCGAATCAAAAGTTTCATAAAAACGGGTTTCGACTTCCACGGAAAGTGTGCGCACCCATAGACCAATAACCAAAAACGCCACGGGGATCCCAATAGCGGCAACCCAAATTAGTCGACGCATCCAAGGCAAAAAGTTTTCCCTATTTTTCCCAAACATGGATTTGATTCTTCCCCATTCTTTCCCTTGGTTTTACCTTGACTTGAACGCCTTTCACAGACTTATATGAGTATAGGATTTCGGACAGTTTACTGCGCCGCCCCTAAAATAATTTTTTTGAGGATACACATGAAGCTCCTTTCGGCTAAAAACATTTCTCTTTTCCTTACTGCTACCTTTTTTCTTCCGCATTCGGCCGAAGCCCTAACTGTGGATTGGGCGGGATACTTCCGAGCCGACAACAATCACGTTAGAAATTTTGTTTTTGAAGGAAAAAAGAATACCACCTTCTCCTCTGTATTTTTCAAATTGAAACCCAAAGTTTTGGTTAACGATAATGTGATCGTGAAATCGGAATGGAATGTGGGTGATCCTGTTTACGGATTTTTAGGTCGCAGCGTGCCCTCCGAAGATCGCAATAACCCCTTTAGCTCTGGCAAGGGTTCATTTCCAATATCTGCGGCAAGAATCTGGATCGACGTGCATACCGATTTCGGCACACTACAAGCTGGCCGCGCTCCCTTCCATTGGGGATTGGGCACGATCTTTAACTCTGGCGATATGCCATTTGACCGCTTTCAGTCCACCTCTGATACAATTCGATTGGTTTCCAAGTTCGGATACTTAAGCCTAATGCCAATTTATGCAAAAAACTCGATGGGCCGAAGCTTGGGTGGCGCTCGTAATCCATCCACGAACGCGATCGTTGATGGCGCCGATGATGTAACTGACTATGGCTTGGGACTCAGCTACGACAATCCGGAAGAGGATCTTCAAGCCGGTGGTCTTTACTACAAGCGAAATGCCCAAGATCAACAAAATGCGTATTACTATCCCGCGGGACAAGCTACGTACAATGCTGGCGCGAATGGGATGAACCTAAAGCTGTTTAACTTTTTTGCCAAAAAATCTTGGAACCGCTTTGAACTTGGTGCGGAAATACCCATTTTCCGTGGCGAGATCGGTGATATGAACGGGGCGGGTAAGCGAAATATTTATTCGGCCACCGCAGTTGCTGTTGAATCAGCATTAAAGTTTGATACCTGGAGACACAGCCTCAAATTAGGAACCGTGCCCGGTCAGGGATCGGCCACCACCGGAAACCGTGGTCAAAACTTTTCGGCCATGGAATTTCACCGCGCATATAAGCTAGGACTCATCCTATTTAACTACAACCTCGGCTATTTTGGCGCGAACAATCCCGATTCCGTTCCTGGAAATGCAACTGCTGGTGACAGCGTTGTTTCTGCTTATGACTCCAGCATTTCGAACGCCAAATACCTAATGTTCTCGACTGAGAAAAAGTGGGAGCAATGGTCCATGAGTTTGGGTGCCGTTTGGGCAAAAGCGAATCAATCCGCCAAATCCGGCAGCGACGCCTTTAACCATCGAGCGCGCCGTTGGTATACCGCAACCTCAACCCAGGGTGAAGATATGGGTATCGAAGTGGACTTCGGAACTCGCTACAACTGGGACGATAGTATTACTTTCGGCGCCGATCTCGGCATGTTGTTTCCTGGCGACTATTTGAAGTTCGTAGATAGCGTGACCAACCAAGGCGTGAATAAAAAAGTATTTGCCGCCTCGTTCACCGCAGCCACAGTATTCTAATATCTGCCCTCAAGATTTTAATCGCACAAAAAAGTGAAAGGCCCCTCTTTGGGAGGAGCCTTCACCGCTTGTGTATTTCTTTGTTCGATTAGAATCCAAACATGTTCGATCCAGGTTGAGCAGCCATTCCGCCCATTCCGCCGTACATTTGCTGCTGATACATTTCCATCTGCTTCTGCTGCATGTACTCCTGGTACGTTTGCGCCTTGAACTTTTGGATGGCTCCAGGCATTTGCGATACTTCTCCGAAACCACTTACCTTGAAGGTAGATCCGGCACCGAAGGTAGAGATGTATTCCGCTTGGAAAGCCGCTAACTCATCGGCTGCATCGTCACCAGATCGTCCGGCTAGGGCAGCTTTGATGGCATCAGCGCGGTTCTTGATCTTGCTCAAGTATTTCTTGTCGCAAGCTTCCATCTTCCAAGGGCCGTTCTTCACACACTCTTTGTATTTCTCGGTGTAGATCTTGGCCATTGCGCCGTCGATTTTAATATCACCATCGGTTCCTACGTACTTCTTCGCTTTATCGTAGTAACTTTCGGCTTTATCGATATTTCCAGCGTTAGCAGCCTTGGTGGCCATCGAGGAGTAGATTTCGCCAAACTTCTCGCCTCAAAAGAGCAGCCCATAGGCTTTGCAGAA
>CAYZLH010000305.1:0-2268 GCA_964478795.1 uncultured Bdellovibrionales bacterium
GAAAAAAACAAAAGCATCGTAGGCAACGTTTACAAAGGACGAATCGTCCGCGTTTTGCCGGGGATGCAGGCCGCCTTCGTAGATATCGGCCTCGAGCGAGCCGCCTTCCTTTACGTGGGCGATATTGTTTACGAAGCGGAAGAGGATGAAGAAGAAGAAGGGCGCGGCCCCGGTCCGTCTCACCCAATTCCAGCGGCAGAAGTGTCCGATTCCGGCCCTGAAGAAGAAAATGCCGTGCCGCTAGAGTTTGACGCCGCCGAAATTCTCGCGGAAAAAAACTTGGCCCCGCTGGAAGAAATCGACAACAAAACCGTTCCCTCGGAAGACGAAAATTCCGACTCCCTCGAAGGGGAAGAGCCAGGGTTGGACGCAATGGAGCAAGGAGAGGGCGCCGAAGCCGATGAAAGTCAGCCCCGCGTAGCCCAACAGCCCCAGCGTGATCGCCGTCATGGTCAACGCAATCACCGCCATCGTCGCGGTAGCAGAAATCGCCCGCACCGCCCACGTCTCAACATTCAAGATGTGGTGAAGGAAGGTCAAGATATCGTCGTTCAAGTGGCCAAAGAACCCATGGGAACCAAAGGCGCACGTTTGACCTGCCATATTTCGCTCCCGGGCCGACACGTAGTTTTGATGCCCACCGTGGATCATGTGGGAGTTTCGCGAAAAATCGCCTCCAGCGAGGAGCGTCGCCGATTGCGCTCCATCGTAGATGAGCTGCGCCCACCGGGCATGGGAATCATCGTGCGCACTGTGGCTGCCGAACAAACCAACGAGCAGCTCACCAACGAAATCAATTATCTTTTGAATCTTTGGGCCACGATCAAAAAGAAGGCCGATACGCAAAAAGCTCCGTATTGCCTCAATGAAGATTTGAACGTAGTGCTAAAAACTGTACGCGACTTCTTCACCGACGATATCTATCGGCTAGTGGTGGATTCGCCGCGAGTTCACTCCTATGTGGTTGAGTTTGCCGAGCAGTTCGCGCCTCATTTGGTGAATCGCGTAGTTCGTTATACCGGTAAAGATCCCATTTTTGATGCGTACGGAATTGAGAGCGAAATTGTACGCGCCCTCAATCGTAAAGTTTGGCTCAAAAGCGGTGGCTATTTGATTATCGACCAAACGGAAGCTCTCACCGTAATCGACGTAAACACCGGTAAATTTATCGGTAAGAAAAATTTAGAAGAAACCATTCTTAAGACAAATATGGAGGCCGTAAAGGAAGTGGCCTATCAACTGCGCTTAAGAAATGCGGGCGGAATCATCATCATCGACTTGATCGATATGGAAAAATCCTCGCATCGGGAAAAAGTGTATCGGGCCCTCGAAGATGCGTTGAAAAAAGATAAGGCCAAGACCAATATCTTGCGCATTTCCGAGCTGGGATTAATTCAAATGACTCGTAAACGCACTAGAGAGTCGCTGAACCACATCTTGTGCGAACCTTGCCCCTATTGCCATGGCAAAGGTTTTACCAAAAACCTACGCACCGTTTGCTACGACATCTTTCGCGAGTTGGAGCGCGCGGCTTTGGAAGGTGGAACTGTGGGGGCGCGAGTGATTGCCCATCCTGAAGTTGTGGATACCCTCTTTCAAGATGAGCGAGACACCCTGGACCGCCTGGAAGAAAGATTCAGTATGAAAGTCTCCATTCAAGGGGATCAAACCCTCCACATTGAAGACTTTAAGGTGGAAGGGGAAAAGTTGAGCCTTTCGGGATTACGATCTCGCCAGGCCGAGACCACCACGACCTGAAGACTCAGTCTTAGAGAAAACAAAACGGCTTTGGAAGAGATTCCCAAGCCGTTTTTGTTTTTTTATAAAATAAAAATTTAGAAATTGATCTGCGCTAATGACGTCCAATAGGTAGGCGCAATCGCCTGCTGCATTCCAATTCTCGCAGAATACTTCGTGTCGGGCTTTGAGGAGTGGTGAAATGCGAACATTTGATTTTCATGCAGGCGCCGCAATAGGGCCTCCTCCTCGTCATCAGCGTTCTTGCCCTCTTCGACTCCTGCATAGGCGGAAATCAGAACCCCAACTACAGCCCCGATTGCAGCTCCGTAAAAAATATTTTTCGAATGATCGCTGGGGGTGTCGTAGAAAGGTAGGGTTGATACTCCCAGTATCGCGCCGGATACGGTGGCGATAGAAACTGTCAAAGCGGCATCCCCAAAAGTAACGGCCCGCGCTTGGGGAGCAGCGAAAATTTGAACGAAGAAAATGTATATTAGGACTTTGGAAACCAGAAATTTCACGGCACGT
>CAYZLH010000305.1:2279-4046 GCA_964478795.1 uncultured Bdellovibrionales bacterium
AGAGGGAGAGTACTCGCTCACACTCTTTGCCAGCCACATCTACTTTGTCAGTTACGTAACTTTTCGTACGCTTGTTCCAGTAAGAAATTTCGGTAACGCAGTTGGCGCCACTCGCAACTTTTCGACCTTCACCTTTGGCTACGGAAAACGTTAATGGATTTTCCGATTGTCCTTCGGCGGCGAACGCAAAGCGTTCGCCGTCGTTGATATTAGTTTGAATCATTTTGTACGCTACCCCTTGCAGGTTCACGTAAAAATGGTTCGTTTTGGGAAGATAACTGAATGCCCAGTCTTTCCGTTTCATCAACATTTCTTGTTTGTTTTGACTGGCGACTGCCCGACTGCTGGTTTCATCAGCGATTCGGCCGAAATCATCTTCGACCTCATTCAGCCAAGTGAAATCCCCGCGCATCGATGCAGGTTCTCTGCCGTCGATCATCTCACGCTTGGTCTCGCGATCCTGCTCTGAATCTGGAGAGCGATCCCCCGTGCTCGCACATGAAGTGATTACTCCCAATGCGATAATGCCTATTGCCCCTAACTTGATCAGTGATTTGTACTTCCTGTACTTCATGCCCCGATCCTCCTAAGAAAATTATATGCACATAAGCATAGGCACTCAAGCCTTTCCGCAACTTTCGTAAACGACTGTAAGTTTGGGGCTTTTTCTGGTATCCCCAAGGGAAGTAGGAATAATTTTCATGGTTAAACCACTCTATTTGGCTTCTCGTTCCCCACGCCGAAGGGAGCTCCTTACCTGGGCGAAAATCCCATTCCAGGTATATGTGCCTCAAGAGCCTGAGTTAAAGGCTCCGAAAACCCTAAAAAAGCAGTCTCCTCCGCAATTAGTAAAGAAAATCGCTATGGCAAAGGCTAAGGCTGCGCTTCAGGAGCTAACGGAAAAAGGTAAAAGAAGTGGAACCATTCTCGCTGCCGACACCTTGGTTTTTCAGGGGAAAAAAGTTTTGGGAAAACCCACAAATCCGCGGGATGCGAAACGTCTCCTACGGATGCTTTCGGGAAAGTGGCATGTGGTCTGTACAGCAGTAAGTTTGCTGGAATTTCGCGACGGCAAACAGCGAAAAACAAAAACTTTCGTGGTGAAAACCAAGGTAAAATTTTTTCGTTACGATCAAAAGACTATCGATTGGTATGTGAGCACAAAAGAACCCCTAGATAAGGCGGGTGCGTATGGAGCACAAGGACACGGCATGACCCTGATCGAACGCTTCGAGGGATCGTATACCAATGTGGTGGGATTGCCACTGGGTGAAACTAGATCCACCTTGGCCCGGTGGAAATAATGGCAAAAGCGCAATTATTGGCAGAGATTCATCAGCGTATCGAATCGGCGTGCCGACGAGCGCAGCGCTCACCCACCTCTGTGCAGTTAATCGGAGTTAGCAAAACAAAGCCCGTAACAGATATTATGGAGTTTCTTGACTTAGGCCTAGAACACTTTGGCGAAAACTATCTCCAAGAAGCACTGCCAAAGATCACGGAAGTCGCCACATTTCCCGGGCGCCCGGCAACTAAGCCCATTTGGCATTTCATCGGGCAGTTGCAGTCTAATAAGGCCAAGCAGATTCCAGGAAATTTTGAATGGTTACATTCATTGGATAGTCTTTCGTCCGCCAAAAAGCTTTCGGCAGCGACTCAAGAAAAAAACCTTGTTCAGAAATGTCTCATTCAAATCAATATTGATAACGAACTGACAAAGGGCGGAGTTTCACCTCTTGAGCTGCCAAATTTTTTAGAGTCGTTGGT
>CAYZLH010000306.1:0-4044 GCA_964478795.1 uncultured Bdellovibrionales bacterium
TAATTGTAGGAGGATACATGAAAATTTGGAAAATTCGTTCTTTTGTCTCAATGGTAGCTTTAGGACTTCTATTTGGCTCTGGAGATGTTTTTGCTCAAAAGGACCGAAACATTTCTCAGTACAATCTGCAAAATAGCATGGGACTAAAGGGATTTGATCCTGTTGCTGTTTTCCCCGAAGGTGGAAGTGCACCCGCTCAAGGATTTGTAGAGTTTAAAGTTGAACACGCTGGTGTTACGTATCTTTTTGCCAATGCTAGCAATATGAAAGCGTTCCTGACAAATCCAGAAAAGTACGAGCCAAGCTATGGTGGCTGGTGCGCCTGGGCTATGGGGTTTGGCGAAAAGGTGGACATACAGCCAAATCTCTTCACGATTCGTGGCAATCGAGCCCACTATTTTGCTCATGCTCGAGCGAAGCGTAGCTTTGATACAGTTGCCGCTGAACACGAAGTGAAAGCGGACGGACACTGGAAGCGAATCTCCGGAGAAGATGCGCGTAAGTGACGTGGAACTGCACCAGTCTAAAGCCGAGGGAAGAAAAATGAAGCCATGGATTTACATTTTTTGGATGAGTATTTTTTTCTCGGCTTGTGCTTATCGAGTGGAGAAGTCTGTTGAAGAGCCGTCCACCGCTACCTCGGGTACAAAATTGGAGTTTTCTAGTGTTCAGTCGCTAATTTTTCGTCCTAATTGTGTTGCCTGTCATGGGCAGTATGAAAATTATTCTGATGTGAAACGAGACCTGCCAGGAATTTTGGACTCCGTGAATTCGAATCGAATGCCAAAATCCGGTGGCCCTTTGGCTGCTAGCCTAAAAGAGTTATTGCAGCGTTGGTCTGAAGCAGGAGCTCCTGAATTTGCAGGAATTGCCCCCACTGAACCTCAACCAATTTTACTAGAACCCAATTGGAGCTCTATTTCACAGCGAATCCTTGGCCCGAAGTGTTTGTTGTGTCATCAGCCAAATGGACAAGCAAAATTTCTTGACCTTTCGAGCAGGGAAGCCATTTGGAATCATCGCAATGGCCTTGTGCCTGGCGCCCCCAAACTATTGGATTTTGAGAATCCTGAGCAAAGCTATTTATTCGAAGTGATTCGTGATCCCACGGGCCCCATGCCACCCATCTCTTCACGACTTCCCGCGATTACTGACGAAGAACTAGCTGTGTTGATCGAGTGGGTAAGAAGAGGGATTCCCTAATTCTGCGGAAATGATTGGGGAGTCTTTATCGAATTGGAGTTTGAGTAGTGCTTTTCTGTCAAAATTAGTTACGGAATTCATTTTCGATTAACCTTATTGATGTTCAGTACTTATTGGTTATTAGGGGGAACAGAATCGCCACAAAATGAGCTACCCCTTGACTGTACTATAAATGTACTATTATGCTATCTATATGCTCGGGGCCCCTCCACTCGCCCCCCTTTTCCACGAGGCTATGGATGCTGAGTTTGCCAGAATTACGGGCCCGGATCGGCGCCTACACACAATCGCAGAAAGAAAGGCTACCCTGTCCCTTTTTTTCTGAGGGCTTGCCGCGGGGTGCCTTGGTGGAAATCTTTGGCAAAGGAAAACGCGAGGCAGTGGTGCAATTTTTGGTGGAGAATGCCCAGCACTCCGCTGCTTGGATCGAAAATGAATTTACGCTCTTCCCCTCCGCTCTCTCTCAGCGAGAGGCGGCGCTAGACAAAATTTTCTTCGTTGAAGGCAAAAAAGAATCGGCCTGGGCCGCCAATGCCGTGCTGCGATCGCAACTTTTTCCCATCGTGGTGTATCAGGCACCCTATGGAGAAGAGCGCGAGCTGCGCCGCTTTCAGTTGCTGGCAGAAAAATCCAAATCCACCATGATTCTCTTGCCGGAAAAGAAACTCTCCCTCGCTTGGCCCATTCACCTTTCCTTAGAAATGCAAGAAGGCAAAGCGGAAGTTCGTAGAAAAAAAGCATGAAGATTCTTTGTGTGTATCCCAAACACGATCGCTCACGACTAAAAGCCGTAGCCGAAGCTTGCCTACTCTTTTCTCCGCAAGTAGCCTTGGGCGAAGATGCGGTGTTTGTGGAAATTGGCAATTCTCATCATCTCTTCACCGTGCAAGATTGCCTCTCGCGCATGGCGAGAATTTTGGAAAGCTTCTCGCTCGAATCTCGACTCTCCCTCGCCGAAGATATTCCTTCCAGTCTGGCCTTTGCCCGCTATGGCACCCACCATAAAGAATTGCTACCCATCGAAGCCTTGGCCGATTATCTCTCGCCCTTTGCTCCCACTGTTTTTCGTCACTCCGAAATTTTACGCAAATTGGGCATCGAAACCATTGGCGACTTTTTAAAAGTGCCTCGTCGGGAAATCCCGGCCCGTTTTGGCAAAGAAGGTTTACTTGCTTATGAGCGATTCTTACGTGCCAAAGATCTACCCTGGCCCCGTTTTGTGCCCGAAGAAAAATTTCAAGAGCGGGCGGATTTTGATTTTGTGGCCCAGATCGAAAATCTCGAACCCGTGATGTTCTTATTAAAAAATGTCCTCCATCGAATTTTCTTACGCCTCCACGCGCGAAAAGAAAAAATCGTTTCCTTTGATTGTATTTTCCACCTCAACCGTTTCCATGGCGGCAATCGCACCTTTGCTATTCACCTCCCGCTGCCCCAATCTGATCTCAAAGCGTTGTTGCAACTCTTGCGCGAGCGTCTGGAAAAAGAATTACAAAAACAGCCCTTAGAAGAAAGCGTGGAAGGAATCACCATCGCGGTGAAGGAAACCGCTCCAGGCCTCGATACCCAAAGAGATTTCTTCTCTAAGGTAGAAGAACAAAAGGAGGCTTGGTCTTCCCTTCTTGCTCGCCTAAGAGAGAAGCTCGGCGAAGAGAGCTCCTTCCAAGCGGTATTGCAACCAAGATTACGCCCCGAAGCTTCCTGGAAAAAATCTGCCCTCTTTCAAGAAGGAATTCCGGTCACGGCCCCCATTCGCCCCTTGCAAGTGTTTCCCGTGCCGCAACCCTTAGAGCGGAAGAAAGATTTTTTAGTGGGGAAAAAGAGGCGCTGGAAGATTTTGCACTTCCAGGGCCCCGAACGATTAGCGGGAGAATGGTGGCTCGATCCCTTCGCTAGAGACTATTACCGCGTGGAAACGAAAAATGAATCTTTGTGGATTTTCCGCTCCCCAGAGGGCCTATTTCTCCACGGAATTTTTGATTGAACTTCTCATGAGGCATTAGCTGCGGAACTGCCACCAGCGGGAAAAATTATGTATAGCGAACTGCAATGCAAAACCAACTTCTCCTTTCTGCGCGGGGCCTCGCACCCCGAAGAACTCATCCAGCGCGCCGCCGAACTGGGGCTCACCGCCATCGCCCTCACGGATCTTGATGGGGTGTATGGCATTCCCAAAGCCTATTGGGAGAAAAAGAAATTCCCCGATTTAAAACTCATCAGCGGCGCCAGTGTAAATATCGAAGGAAAAAGAATCGAATTTTTGGCGAAGAACCGCAAAGGCTATGGTTTGCTTTGCCGCATTCTCACTGCCAGCCACGCCGGAAAAGAAAAAGGGAAAGCCTCTCTGCTTTGGCAAGAGTTAGAGGAGTTTTTGCAAAAACCAGAGGCCACGGGTTTGTTTGCGTTGGCTCCCATCGAAATGGATTTTGCCAAAATCCGCCCCTACTTTGCGAAAGACCAACTCTTCCTTACTCTCACTCGCTACCTCGATGGCCGCGATCCCCAACGCACCGAAAAAGCCCAGTGGTTTTCCCGGCGCTGGCAGATGCCCCTCGTGGCCACCAATGATGTGCATTATCACTTGCCCGAACGAAAACGCCTGCAAGATGCCCTCACCTCCATTCGCGATTATATTCCGCTGCAAACCCTAGTGCATAAACTCTATTCCAATGGCGAGCGCTACCTAAATTCCGCCGAAGAAATGCAAAAGCTTTTTTCCGATCACCCGGGCGCGGTGGAAAATACCTTGGTGATTTCCCAGCAGTGCCACTTCTGCCCATCAGAACTGCGCTACCGCTATCCCGATGAATGGATTCCTGAGGGGAAAACCTCCCAATCCTA
>CAYZLH010000307.1:0-4031 GCA_964478795.1 uncultured Bdellovibrionales bacterium
CCATACGAACATCCCGTCATCGAGCAACTTCCCGTGCAGATCCACGATATTGGCCCGAACCAATTTATGGGATTCAAGATCTTCTAAAGAAAACTGGGCGCCGGATTTTTTTCGCAGAATTTTACTGGAAATCTCCCAGGCTTTTTCGCCCGAAACACGAATCACTCCAACCGCGGCGGCCATTTCCGAGGCTGTGGCAATGGCCGCAATCGTATCTTGGTTGAAGTAACTCATAGAAAAATTACGCCTTTACGGCCTTTCCGACAGGGGTGATCCCTAACTTCCGGTTCAGCACCCATTGCTGAGCAATACTCGTGGCCGAGTTCACCACCATGTAAATGTTTAGGCCCGCCGGCAAGAGCAACATAAACACACCGAAAATTACCGGCATTATTTGAAGCATCTTCTGCTGCATGGGATCCGCGGCGGTACTAGGAGATAGTTTCTGTTGGAAGTACATCAATCCGGTGAGAAGTACCGGGGTGATGAACCACGGATCTGGAGCCGATAGATCCATAATCCAGCCCATAAAAGGCGCCTGATAGAGTTCCATTGAATTAAACAACACCCGATACAAAGCAAAAAAGATCGGCATTTGAATCAATATGGGTAAACAACCACCCACAGGATTGTAGCCATTGGTTTTCATGAAACTCATCATTTCAGCATTGAGCTTTTCTTTGTCGTCTTTGTATTTTTCCCGCAAAGCATTGAGTTGAGGCTGAAGTTTGGCAATTTTCGCCATGGACTTCATACTCTTATAGGTGAGCGGAAACAAAAGCATTTTGATCACAAACGTAAGAATTATAATCGCGATTCCATAATTATGTACATACTCATAAAGCCACTTCAGGGCCTGGAGTAATGGCATCGCGATGAACGAAGTCCAGCCAAAATCGATGGCGTCTACTAATACCGGATGAACCGATCGTAGAGATTCCATCTCTTTGGGGCCAAAATACACTCGAGATTCAAAGGAAAAGTCTTTTTTTCCTTCCGTTGGGAATACCAAACTTCCCTTCACGGCCTGGCCTCGCTCTAAGTCCTGGGCCACCTGAGCACCGGCTAAGTTGGTGGAAGGAACTAAGGCCAACTCGAAATAGCGAGTGCCGAGTCCCATCCATTTTACACCGAAAGGCGTTTCTTTCGTTTCTTTATGGTACGAAGCCATTTCCATGAAACGCTCTTTTTCATCGAGAAAAGTAACGCTAACTTTGTCTGGAGCCTCTCCAAAAATACTGCCCTCTTTATCGTGAGCACGCTTGGGGCTACCAAGCATGTCGATAAATACAAATTTAGGTACTTCGCCAAGAAACTGGCCTTCTACCTTTAAAACGCCGCCATAACCGATTGCATCCAATTCAAAGGTACGTTTTACGGTCAATTTTGAGTTCTGCAAAATAGCTACCGCACTACGATCGCTGGTCTTTTGAATAGAATTCCAAGTACCTCTCACTAACTGATTGAGACTTTCATCGCTAAAACGCAGGCCCAGCTGCGAATCAAATCCCGTTAAAAAAGGCACGGAAATAACAGCCTTCTCCTCGGAGTGATTATCAGTAAAATTCTTTAACTCCCAAGTTTGAAACGTAGGATTGGCGTTAGCTAAAACAATTTTCGAATTACCGTTCTCTAATACTACTTCGGTCTTTGCCACTTGAGGGGCGCTGTTTTTTTCAGCCCCAGAAAGAATTCCTTTTCCGGTAACTTCCGCCTTAACTTCTGTCGCTTTTTGGGCGGCGGCTAACCTAGCTTTGGCTTCTTCAATTTGTTGGTTTTGGAGAGCGGCTTGCTTTTGGAGTGGCTCTAAATACAATTTTTGCCAGCCAACCCAAATTCCTAAAGAGATCATCACCGCTAATATCGCTTTTTTATCCATTACATTTCTCCAAATAGAATTTTTTCGGAACAGGGTCGTGTCCGCCCTTACAGAAGGGATGACATCTGCCCACACGCCAAACACTTAAAATTGCACCTTTTAATGGCCCATGAACTTCTATCGCCTTGATAGCATATTCTGAACAATTCGGGACAAATCGACACTGCACACCCAAACTAGAAAACACGGGCGACACAAACCATTGGTATCCCTTAAGTAAAGCGAAGAAGCAGGCGTTCAAAATCTTCATGCAGCTCTGTTTTATATGCTTTTTCCGTTAAATGAAGCGGTTTTTGTTTGGCAATGAAATGAACATCAAAACCATAAAAAGAGTCTTGGTGTTGCCGGAAGAACTCACGCATCCAGCGACGAAAGCGATTGCGATTCACTGATGACCCATAACGAGTGCTTATGGTGACAGCCAAGCGCCCAATTACCTTCTCATTCTTGGAAAAAAACAAAATCCAGTGCCGGGCCACGACTTTTGTGGATTTTTTCTTGGCCGAAACAAAATCAGCCCGCTTCCGAACTCTTTGCTCTCGGCTCAATGTTCGCTTTTTTTTCAAAAAAGATAACCGACCTATTTAGTGGAAACTTTTACGGTCAATTTTTTACGGCCTTTTTTGCGGCGAGACGCCAACACTTTGCGACCGTTCTTTGTTCCCATTCTCTTGCGAAATCCGTGGGTTTTAGCGCGCTTCTTTTTCGAGGGCTGCCATGGGCGTTTCATGAAATTCTCCTAAAAATGCAAAATCCTTGTTCTAACCGTATTGATGAAGCGGCGAACCGTTAGATGCTACCTATCAAAGTTGGGAAAAAGATGTCAAGTTTGGCGCTGAGAGTAAAGGGAGAAATCTCTTGAAGGTCAGGGGCGGCATTTGCTATCTCTACCAAACGTCTTTTTTTCACCTCAAAAAGAGCACAAATCGAAGTAAAGGGGAATATTTCTTTGTGATGAAAGAGCATCCAGCGTTTTGGCAGTCAGCTTTGCAACAATTGCAATCGATGACTACGCCCGAAATGTTCAAATCTTGGCTTTTGCCTCTCGAAATCCTGCAAGTGGAAGAGAGCTCCATCACTTTTAAAGTGCCCACGCCGTTTTTTAACACCTTTTTGAAGAACAATTTCGAAGGAAAAATCCTCAACGCCTTGGCAATGGTTACTGGAAGGAACTTTCAGATTTCCTATGTGGTGGTGAATTCGGAGTCTACGGCCACGATTAAGCAATTTCCCACAAATTCTAATTTGGAAGAGATCCCTGTGCGCAAGACTGGTTTTGATTCCTTAGTGAGTTTTGCCACTGGAAATCCATTCTCCCCTCCTTCGCCTCAAACCACTCACCAGCAGCAGCCGGAAAAAGAAGTGCCACCTGGGTCAACGGTATTGACCAAAGGGAATAAAGGATTAGTGAAGTGTACTTCTGGGTTTATCGACACCGCCCACACATTCGAGTCCTTCATTGTAAGTAGCGGCACTCAGTTTGCCCACGCAGCAGCGAAGGCAGCAGCAAATTTTCCCGGTGGTAAATACAACCCACTTTTGATTTATGGCCCCTCCGGATTGGGAAAAACCCACCTTTTACATGCCATTGCCATTCAAATGCTCAAGAACAACCCGCAGGCGCGAATTTGTTATCTGAACGCGGAAAGTTTTGTGAACGAATTTATTGAATCCGTAAAAAACAAGTCGACGGACCATTTCCATAGTCGTTATCGCTCCAGCTTCGATGTTTTTTTAGTTGATGATATTCAATACATCGGCGGGAAAGAAAAGAGTGAAGAAGAGTTCTTTCATACCTTTAATCACCTATTTGGCTCCCACAACCAGGTAGTTTTGACCTCGGATAAACCACCGAAGGAATTGCATAACCTTGAAGAGCGTTTGATCACTCGGCTGCAGCAGGGCCTAGTGGTGGATGTAAAACCACCGGATCTGGAAACCAGGATTGCCATCTTAAAAGCGAAGGCCGAAGCGGAAGATTTATACGTACCGGATGAAGTCTGTTTGATGATCGCGGGTCACATTCGCAATAACGTGCGCGAATTAGAAGGCGCTTTGGTTCGTTTAAGTGCCGAAGCGTCTATTAATGGAACGGAAATTAATTTAGATATGGCGCGTGAAGCACTATCCGATCTATTAAATGAAAATAAGA
>CAYZLH010000308.1:0-4014 GCA_964478795.1 uncultured Bdellovibrionales bacterium
CACATCCGAAGCCAATGATTTTTCAATAGCGGAAGTCAACGCTGAATCAAGCAAGTCTAACCAATCATTTTCCTTTAAGGAGTAATCTATCTTTCGCTTCTGCTGCCAATAGGGCCGCTGCTCTAATCTACCTTCAGTAGTCCAGCGCAAATAGAAGCCGGGGAGTAATTTTTTCGTATCAGAAAGGAGTCCTTGCTCTTTGCCGGGATAGCCCAAATAGAAATAGGTTTGTAATTCAGCCGAACCAATTCTCTTAGAAATTCGGGGATCCTGTCGCAAACTTTGCAAATTTGAAGAGAACGATAAACCCGCTTGGGCATCGTGATAATAATATAACGGCTTCACGCCCATACGATCACGCGCGACGATTAGAGAATTACTTTTTGGATTCCACCACGCAAAGGCGAACATCCCGTCGATTTCCGCTAATCCATCTTCTCCGCGAAACACGAGCCACTTGAGGAGAATTTCAGTGTCGGAAGTTGTCTGAAAGGAAAATCCAGCCTGGAGAAGACTCTCACGTAAATTTAGATAATTATAGATTTCACCATTGAAGGTTAGCCAGTGCCCCTCATGATGCATCGGCTGCTTGCCGTTGACGAGATCTATAATTGAAAGACGTCGATGACCGAATTGAATTTGCCAATCAGCCGCTTCCATTTGGCTGGTTCCATGACCATCTGGTCCGCGAAACTCCATCGCTTGAAGCATTCGCCCCATCACTTCTGGCGAAAATTTATTCGTCTTCGCTACGTAACCAGCAATTCCACACATGGAAATAGCCTAACACCATTTCCAAGAAAGAAGAATTTATGGATTCTTAAATTTTTGGGAAACTTTCTGTAGCTCTTCAACAATCTCGGCCACCGTCATGGGCTCAGAATCCACAGCCGCCCAAAACAGCTGCATATGTGAATCAATCAAACCATATCCCCACGAAGAAACGGGATTCGCATCTGGCCAGATGCCAAGATTTCTCCCTACCGATCCAGAAATGTCCACCAATAGTGGACGAGAAAATTGCGAGGCTTGCTTAAAGTTTCGCGCAATTTCTCTATTGGTGCGGGAAATCATCTTCACTTCAATTCCCAGCTTTTCTAAACGCGCGACCTCGAGCGAAAATTTTTGAAACTGTTTCACGGTAGCTGGATAGATTTCATCTGGAGTAAAGACTAACAACATGAGTTTTTCTTTAGGCATTTTCGAAAGCTGAAAAAACTCTCCATCGTCGGTAAGCAAAGTAAAATCCGTGCGTGCGTAAAGCTGACTGATAGAATCTTTTTCTTTCCATTTACCAAACATGAGGCCACCACCTGCGGCCATAAGTAAAGCAGCCAACACAAATACCCAGCGATAACGAAAATTGCCGAACATTTTTAAATTGTAGCGGAATCTCGCGCTTCGATCAAAGCACTAAGCGATTTAGCCCGTGCGCGTAAATCGTCGTAGGCGCATTCCGCCAAGGCAGTTTTTGCCATTTCCACGTGTTCCACTTCTTCTTGAGCTATTTGTGCGAAGATGGCGGCAGAAATGGAGTCATGCGGTAACATTTGTTTGCCGAGGGCCATCCCTGCTTCCATACCTCTTTCTTCGGCACTGGAAAGACAAAATAGAAAAGTCACTGGATCTGTGGCCTCTTTGCAAAGCTTGGTAAGTTTATCCGACACCCACCGCTCGCCAGGGTCTACGCCCAACTCACTCATCCGATTAAGCAACATCTGGGCGTGACGATCTTCCACGGCCGCGAATTCTGTCCACGATTTCAGCCAATTTACTGGGGCCTCAGGAAATCGCTCCACTCCCCACAGAAAAGCATCACGGGCCTGCAATTCGGCAAAGGCCACCACGCGCAAACGATCCGCCACACCCTCTTTGGTGGAGATCGAGCGAATCAAATCCGGCTTTACCAGTCGTGTTTTAAAGGGCCGCCAGCCCGTTTGTTCTGTAATTTCTCGTGATTGCATTGCCTACTCGTGCGGGGCAATATATACAACCCTCACAGAAAGGCAAAGTTTCATGTCGGATTGGTATTTTTTGGAAGATAAGGCCCATATCGCCAAAGAGCGTAAAAAGGCCCAAGAGCTAAAAAAGAGCCAATGGTGGAAAAATATCCTTGGTAAGGGCCTCTGCCATTATTGCGGGCAAAAGTTTCCGGCCAAAGAACTCACCATGGATCATGTGGTGCCCGTGGCCAGAGGCGGCACCAGCAGCAAAGGCAATGTGGTTCCCGCCTGCCGCGCCTGCAATCAAAGTAAAAAGCTTTCTACCCCAGTGGAAGAAGCCCTCAAGAAATTAAAAGAAGAGTAAAATTAGGAAGGACCTGGGAAGGGCCAGACTTTTATTGCCCACACCCCATTTGCTCGTTCAAATTACAATTTCGCCCGAATCTCTTCAGCTTTTTTCAATAAAAGCGGTGATTGGCTTTCCCGGGCGAGCTTTTCAAATACATCGGCCAATTCTGCAAATTGGGCCCGATTGCATGGAGCCAAAGGTTTCACTTCACCCGTGATACCGTTCCATTCCACAGCCGAAACGCAGCCTTTGGGGGAAGTTCCCATCCGCGCCAAAATTAGCGCAAGAGGGAACTTTAGCGCCTTTAAGTTATCTTTCAAAACCGTAGATCTTTCGGCAGGAGTTAGAATGCTTTCTAATTCTTCCGGAGTAAATAGTGCCGGACCCATCAAAGAAGCCAAGGTTTTTTTGTTATACACTGGATTCATTTGTTCCCAGTCATAGGGCTCTTTGGAACGGAAACGATTCATGGCCACATCTAAATAGGCAACCACTCGCGCGAGACGGATCACATCCATCAAGTGCAATTCAGAAATATCTCCGCTCCAACGTCGCCCCACTACAATTCCGGCAGCCGCGCTCTGGTCTTGCACCAAAAGTCCCTTAGCGTTGACTTTACGAATGTGTAGAGCAGCCAAATTTTTGAAATTCATCGATAATAGGCCTAGGGCCAAGGAGTGGGCTTCAGCCGGAAGCAAAGCTTTGCTTCCATTTGCCTGCAAGTCACCAAACAAGTAACCGCGCTCTTCGACAAGAGCGGAAGCCGGACTTGAGGCCTCGAGGCTATAGGCCAACGCCTCCATGAGCGAAAGACTATCCCCTAAACTTCCGGGGCTTTGATCTGCCTTACCCTTTGGAATGAGCGTTGTGATTCCGAGTGCTTGTTCGCGCGGATCATAGTTTGTAAAGGATTCATTGGAAATCACGATGGCCCGCTTTTGCTTCCAGTCATAAAAAGCACCGGGAACTTCTTGGGTCACAAATTCAGGTTGGGAACTGGAAAGCTCCTCAATATAGGAAGGATAGTTTTTCCAACGAGACGAATAGATCTTAGGCGAGTTATGCCCCTTTAAGCGCAATAATTGCGCGAAGTGATGATGCAATAAAACAAGCGAACACAATCGCTCTTTTTCTGGCGCATCACTTTTCAACCCATTAAGGGCCGAACCCAAATTCGCACGAATTGCAGCAGGAAATTCTGACCATTCGCGACTATCCGAAAAAAGCGGAATCGAGGAAGTCAAAATAGCGGCGGCCTCTTTACTGGGAATTTTTTTTAGTTCGGTGGCCCGATTTGCGAGCGATAAAAATAACGACTTTTCCAAATCACCACGTTCACCAAATATTCCTGGGAAGTTTTCTTCTAGTTTATCATTGGTGGCTGAATGTTGAACGGTACTTAATGAGCCAATGCCTTTCATGAAATTCAAAAAGAACCACTTCATGCCACCGATTCTTCCCGCGGCACGTTCTTCTTTGGCCTTTTTATAAAACTCTTCTTCGTTTCCGTTTACGAACTTTTCGCCCAAGATAAATTGAGTGAACGGTGACTCAGAAATCTCGATTGCACCGGTCCAAGCGTGAGAACGCCCCTCGATTTTCTGAAAATAAGAATACCGTCCAGACCCAGGAAGTTTTCCGAGCGACTCTAAGCGAGTACAAGCAGATTCTTCCACGTCGTCAAGTGCACCATGCAAGGGAGCTATGGAGTTTCCATTAACC
>CAYZLH010000309.1:0-4006 GCA_964478795.1 uncultured Bdellovibrionales bacterium
ACTTCACTTGCTCCAAATTCATCTGGCCCGTGGAATCGGCCTCGATGAGTTTGATGTTGCTGGCTTCATAGCCCGCCATGGTGGCGGTGGCCGGATTGGTTCCGTGAGCAGAGCGCGGTATTAACATGATGTCGCGTTTTTCGCCTTTGGCGCGGTGGTAGGCTTGAAAAAGTTTCAAGCCCACTAATTCGCCCTGAGCGCCGGCCATCGGCTGCGTGGTGACTCCCGGTAAACCGGTGATCGCCTTAAAATATTCCTGGGTCTCATACATGACTTGCAACGAACCTTGGGCATCTTCGATGGGCGCTTGCGGATGAAGATCGGCAAATCCAGAAAGTCCAGCGGCCCAATCGTTGATGTACGGGTTGTACTTCATCGTGCAGGAGCCGAGGGCATAAATGTTATCATCGGGGCTAACGTTCTGTTCCCCGAGTTTTTCATAGTATTCCTTAATGCGAGTGGGATCGATTTTTGGCAGTGCAATTCGGCCTTCGCGCATTTGCGAGTCGGCGATGGGGGTCACGCTGGATGGCGTTTTCGCGCCAGGAAACTCCTTGGCAAAAAACGCTTCTAATTTGGCGAGATCCATGGGGCCGTGGCGATCGGAAAAGGAAAGTAACAACAAATTGCCCTGACCAGACACGCGTTGGCTGACGTCTACACCTAGGTGCAACCCATCGTGCCGCGCGGACTGGATCAGATCGTTTACTGGCTTGCTGACGCGCAAACAAACTTCGTTCCAAAAAGGCGCAGCGTAAGCTAATTCCACACCGGAATGGGAGGTGAGTTTTTCCACCGCATGGAGGGCATTCTGCCGGGCGATTTTAGCGGTCTCAGCTAAGCCTTCATCACCTCTTTCTAAGAGCGCTGCGCCCGTAAGCGTAGCGAGGTAACTCTGGTTGGAGCAGATGTTGGAAGTAGCTTTATCGCGACGGATGTGTTGCTCGCGGGTGGAAAGTACGATGGCGAAGCAATCGCGGCCTTCGATATCTTTTCCCTTGCCGATAAACCGGCCAGCGGTTTGGCGGATGTCGTTGCGGTTTTCGGCGTTAAAACGAATGCCAAAGATTCCGAGTCCTGGCCCCGAAAAATTAGGGGCGATGCTAAGATGTTGACCCTCGGCTACAAACATTGATGCGCCGTTTTTGCCGAATTTTGCTGGCGGTTTTAAGGCACCGGCGGCAATGGTCATTGGATCGATCACGGCGACGGAACGAGTGCCCAACTCCTGGGCCAAATCCGTGAGCGAATCCACGTCTTCTAATAATCCTAAGAAATTCAATTGTGGGAATACTAGACAAGCCAGTGCCGTTCCTGCAGCTTTGGCGGCGGACTCCATGGCGGAACGATCCACTCGGCCCGTTTTGGGATCGGGCTTCACAAAAACGAAGTTTAAGTCCGTTTCTTCGGCCAAGGTTTTTAAGGTCTCCACGTCGCCGGGATAAAGCGTTTCAGCAATTACGGCCACAGTGGAGCCGTCTTTCAGGCGTTGGGCGCATTTGATGGCTTCAAACAAGGCCGTGGAGCGTTCATAAAAGCTGGCATTGATCGCTTCGAATCCGGTGATGGCCGCGATGGCGCACTGGTAGATCCAAATACTGGTGAGTGTGCCCTGGCTACGCTCGGGCTGATAAGGGGTGTAGGCGGTAGTGAGATTCCGAATAGAAAGACTATGGGGCACCACCGAAGGGGTTTTGGAGTGCGGAAGTCCATCGCCAAGAAACGAGAGGCGAACATGATTTTTTTCCGAAAGGGACTTCATATGATCGAGAAGAGCGTCGTAGCCCAGTTCTTCGGGCAACTTCATTTCGGCACCCATGCGGATGTCTTTGGGCAGATGGGCAAACAGATCTTCAAAAGTATTGGCACCAATCGCCGAAAGCATTTGGCTAATATCCTCCTCCGAGGCGGCGATATAGTGACGATTCAACTCCCGTGGTAGTTCATTGGGGTTATAATTAAGTTGCATAGATCTTCCCTTCGTAGGTTTCTGTCATACCAAAATCGAACCGGGATTCCTTCCGAATTTTCTCCATTTTCGCACAGAATCCAGCAGCAAACTTGATGCGTGGCAAAATACCACAAAAATCCGATTCTGGTAATTTTGGGGCAATCTTGCTAAGGTTTTTTGAAGTTTGGAGAAATTATGAACCGATCTTGGTGGATGCGATTTAGTTTGTTGGTGTTTTTCATTGTGGTGGCGGTGGTGCATGTCGTTCCTACCCTCGGAAATTTGAATCTAGAAACCACAAAGTTCCCCTTTAAAAAGAAAGTAAATCTGGGCCTCGACCTCCAGGGCGGCCTCTATATGGTTTACGGGGTGGATTTTAAGAAGGTCTATGCCGAAACTTTAGGCCGAGCGGCGGAGAGTTTTGTGGCCGAGCTTGGTAAGGCCGGAGTTTCAGGAGCTTCGCTCGGACAAGTGGATAGTGCCATCGAGGAAGACCCCAAGGTGGTGCTGAAATTCGATCCCGCCTTTGCCGCCAAAGCTAAGGAAACCTTGGACAAGCAGGGCTATGTATTGCGCTCCGTAGAAGAATCGGCTGGGCAAATTACTTTAGCATTGGGACGCGACTATCGCGCCCAGATGAAAGAGAACACCCTCAATCAAAGTTTGCAGGTGATTCGCAATCGAATCGATGAGTTCGGTGTATCAGAGCCGTCTATTGCTACCAAAGGTAACAACCGGGTGGTGGTTGAGTTGCCCGGGGTAAAAGATGTAGAGCGCGCCAAGGCACTAGTGGGTCGTACCGCCCGCCTCGAATTCAAAATGGCCGAAATGGAACAAACCGCAGTGGCTGCGCAGGTTGTGGCCGATGCGGCTGCTAAAGGGATTACCTATAAAGAAGGTGACAAGTATTCGGCTTATATTGAGCAAATTGCCAATGCGGCCAAAGGAAAGATCCCCGAAGGCACGCAAATTTTGTTTGAACGCGGGCCTGGTGGAGCGTTGGTTCCCTTCCTCTTAAAATCGAAAGTGGAACTTTCTGGTGCGGAGCTCTCCGATGCCATGGTTAGTTTCGATCAAGAGACCCAACAGCCGCAAGTAAGCTTCCAATTGAATCCACGTGGCGCCGGTACTTTTGCCGATCTCACCCGCGCCAATGTAGGTCGATTTTTGGCCATTGTATTGGATGATGTGATTTATTCGGCTCCGCGAATCAACGGTGCGATTCCAGGCGGATCCGGTGTGATTACCCTAGGATCTGGGGGCGAACAGGCCTTTAAAGAAGCCCGCGATCTGGCCATTGTTCTGCGCGCTGGTGCCCTACCCGCTCGATTGGATCTTTTAGAGCAGCGAGTGATTGGTCCCTCCTTGGGCGCCGATTCCATCAAGCACGGGCTAAATGCGGGTCTGGTGGGCTGTCTATTGATCTTTATTTTTATGTCGATTTACTACCGCATGAGCGGTGTGGTGGCGACCGTTTCGCTCTTGCTCAACGCTCTATTTACCTTTGCGTTGCTCATTGCCATCGATGCCACCTTGACTCTTCCGGGTATCGCGGGGATCGCCCTCACCATCGGAATGGCGGTGGATTCAAACGTGATTATCTTTGAGCGTATCCGCGATGAACTCATGGAAGGAAAATCGGTGGCCTCGGCGGTGCAAGCAGGTTTCGATAAAGCCTTTGCTTGTATTTTAGACGCCAACTTAACTCACGGAATCGTTTCGATTATTCTCTTGAATTTCGGCACGGGCCCCATCCGCGGCTTTGCGATTACCTTGTTGATCGGTATCGTTACCACGCTCTTTTGCGCTGTAACGGTTTGTAAATTGTTTTTCGATGCCTATCTGGGTCGAGGCAAAAAAATCGAACGTTTGAGCATTTAACGAGAGGCAAACTGTGTTTCATTTAATTCCAACGAACCTGAATATTGATTTCTTAAAAATTTCTAAGCCCTTTGTTTGGGCCTCCACTCTCTTCGTGTTGTTATCAATTGTTTTGCTTTTTACGAAGGGCCTAAACTACGGCATCGATTTCACTGGTGGTGCTGAGATTCAAGT
>CAYZLH010000310.1:0-4000 GCA_964478795.1 uncultured Bdellovibrionales bacterium
AAATCGTTGATGCTCTGTTCCCCACCACTGAGTGAGTAGAACCCGAATTGTCGAACCTAACTAGATTCTCGGTCTCTAACAGCCGCAACCGAATGAAAAAAACCCACCAGGCCAGAGGCCTGATGGGTTTTTTAAATGGTTGGGGTGCTAGGATTCGAACCTAGGAATGACGGAATCAAAATCCGTTAACTTACCACTTGTCGACACCCCAACTCGAACCACTGTTATGCCAAGTGGCTGATATCCTTTCAAGCGAAATTTCCCGCTCCGTCGAAAGGGATGGGTTGTCGCCCCCATTTACGCTCTGCAAAAATTGACCTAGCGGGCCCGGCGTAGCCAACCACGGGAGACTCGGTATCGGCCAAAACTTTCCGTTTCCTGCCAGAATTGCAGCTCCGAGCCCACGCGGTTCCAACGCAGTCGCATCGAGCGATACCCCATCGGTAAGGGTTCATCCACCACGGCGTCCGTCAACTCCAAGTCTACCTCGCCATTGGGATCGATATTGCCAATGCGTCGGCCGTATTTCCAAACTCCACCGCCAAACACATCAAAGGCGCCCACTCGCCATTGGTAGGAATAGCGGGGGCAACCCATATTCACGGTGTGCACAATGAGGGTTTCGGAGGTTCGCGTTAACTCGATTTCCAACTCGCAGTTCTCGTTCATCTCAAAGGAATCCGTGGGGGAAATGGATCCTCGCCAGAGGCCGGAATCTCTCGTCAATTCACAGCCCGGAAGCAAGCAAGCCAGTAAGGCGATCATGGATAGTTTGGTTTTCATAGGTTTCTCCTTTTCCCCATTTGTCGCCCAAGGAGAGCAGGTTTGGAACGCGATAGAGGGTAAACCGCGCCTAGTCTACCATTTGCTCCGCACCGCACGTGCGGAAGGTGAGAAAGGTCTATTGCTCACAAAAGACGATCGGAGGAGTAGCGTCATGCCACATCCTCCGATCTTTCGGGATCACTCTTACGAGTGCAGAGGGGATTATTGGGCGCGAATTTCCAGGCCTTCTTCCGAGCCTTTCGACACGCGGAACGTGGTGCCTGCGGGGTAAGCACCTTCCAAGATCTTTTTCGCCAAAGGGTTTTGTAGCTCCCGCTGAATGGCGCGCCGTACAGG
This sequence comes from uncultured Bdellovibrionales bacterium, assembly GCA_964478795.1. Classification (GTDB taxonomy): domain Bacteria; phylum Bdellovibrionota; class UBA1018; order CAIPTA01; family CAIPTA01; genus JAKFYM01. Next base: position 1,123 of record CAYZLH010000310.1, read on the forward strand.
ACGTCCACCAAACTCAGGGTCCCAACCCACTTCGGCCAAGTAATCGATCACCTTGGGGTCCACGTTGAGTGAGATGCCTCGGCTGTGCACCAGCTTTTTCACTTCGCCCAACTGAATTTCCACAATGGAGCGGATCTGTTCGCGGCCTAAGCTTTCAAAGACCACCAAATCGTCCACTCGGTTCAAAAATTCGGGCTTCACGCTCTGCTTTAGCGCTTCAAGCACTAAATTTTTTCGCTCCTTACTGCTGATCTTAGGATCTGCGAAGTAACGAGAACCGATATTGGAAGTGAGGATAATCACCGTATTGGAGAAATCCACCACGCGACCTTGACCGTCGGTGAGCCGACCATCATCTAGTACTTGGAGGAAAATATTTTGTACCTCCGGATGAGCCTTTTCGAACTCATCAAAGAGCAGCACAGAATAGGGTCGACGGCGCACTGACTCGGTGAGCTGTCCGCCCTCTTCATAACCCACGTACCCGGGAGGGGCGCCAATCAAGCGAGCCACGGAATGTTTTTCCATATACTCACTCATATCGATGCGCACCATGGCCTGGTCGTCGTCGAAGAGAAACTGCGCCAGAGCTTTAGCTGTCTCTGTTTTGCCCACGCCCGTGGGGCCCAAAAAGATGAACGAGCCAATGGGACGATGCTCCCCCTGCAAACCTGCGCGCGAGCGACGAATAGCATCGGCCACGGCCACCAAGGCTGGATCTTGACCCACTACTCTTTGCTGCAAGCGCTCTTCCATTTTGATGAGCTTTTGCTGCTCACCTTCGAGCATTTTACTCACAGGAATGCCCGTCCACTTGCTCACCACTTGAGCGATATCTTCCTCATCCACTTCCTGACGTACGAGCTGAGCACCCTCGGAAGAAAGGGCTTCGCTCTTGGCTTTGAAGTCCTTTTCCAACTGCGGAAGTTTTCCGTAGCGTAACTCGGCGGCCTTTTCTAAATTTCCCTGAGCCTGAGCCTTCTCGCTATCAATTCTCACCCGCTCCATTTCCTCTTTGATTCTGGTGAGCACGGTGATGGCCTCTTTTTCTTTGCGCCACACTTCTTTGAGTCGGCCGGTTTTGTCTTTCAATCCGGCAATTTCTTTTTCCAAATCGGCAAGCCGATCTTTAGAGGCTTTGTCGCTTTCTTTTTTCAGCGCCTGTCGCTCGATTTCGAACTGCAACAACTTCCGATCCAATTGATCGATCTCTTCCGGCATGGAATCGATTTCCATTCGAGTTTTAGAAGCGGCTTCGTCCATCAAGTCGATGGCCTTATCGGGCAAGAAACGATCGGAAATATACCGATTGGATAACGTGGCGGCGGCCACTAGGGCAGAATCCTTGATGGTTACCCCATGGTGCACTTCATATTTTTCTTTCAACCCGCGCAGGATGGAAATCGTATCTTGCACCGAAGGTTCACCCACGAGGCACTGTTGGAAACGCCGCTCGAGTGCCGGATCTTTTTCGATATATTTTTTGTATTCATTCAGCGTAGTGGCGCCCACACATTGCAATTCACCCCGCGCGAGCATGGGTTTTAGCATATTAGAGGCATCCATGGCGCCCTCAGCGGCCCCAGCCCCCACTAACGTGTGGATTTCGTCGATAAATAGGATGATATTGCCGTCTTTTTTGGCTTTGGATTCTTCCACCGATTTCAAGAGCGACTTTAAGCGTTCTTCAAATTCTCCGCGAAATTTGGCTCCGGCGATGAGCGCACCCATATCGAGCGCCAACAGTCGACTACCTTTCAACCCTTCCGGCACATCACCAGAAGCGATTCGTTGGGCCAGCCCTTCCACCACAGCGGTTTTTCCCACGCCAGGTTCTCCGATGAGCACGGGATTATTTTTCGTGCGCCGGGAAAGAATCTGCATCACGCGGCGAATTTCATCATCACGTCCGATGACGGGATCCAATTTGCGATCTTTCGCCAGAGCGGTGAGATCGCGAGTAAACTCCTTCAACGGATCTTTTTGCTGTTGTGGAGGTACGTTATAACCTTGCATAAAATATTCCCTTCTCGTGAAGCTTGGGGGCCCGCGATTTATGCGAACAAACACCAATCTCCCTATAAAGAAAAGATGGGGTTGCGTTTGGCTTTGTCTAGGGGGGGAAGAGACGGGTTTTGCAAGTGTTTAATTTTTAAGGGCTTTCCCCGCTATCCAAGGAGGTCACGCGAAGAAAAATTCTTTTCCTTGTAGGCGCTAGCAAGCATGGCACCCCAACACAAGATGAATAAAAACTATTTATTCATCCTGGTACGAGCTGCCGCCCTTTTTGGTCAAATCCAAGGAAGTGATTGCCAAACCATCTACGCGACGGAAGCGCACGAGGTAAACTTTGCTTTCGCGGAAAATCGCATTGAAGGTACGGGCATCGGGCGTGGGTTTTTGATCGATTTCCACAATCACATCACCGCGTTCCAAGCCAGCCTCTTCTGCGGGCCCGCCCGGAGTTACTCGTGATACAACTACGCCACGAATATTTTTCGGCAAGTCTAGCTCTCGGCGAAGCTCATTGTCTAAATCCTCAACCACCATGCCGGGATCCACGGCCGGACGCACGGCCTTGCGTGGCCCGGGGCCACGCTGACCAACCATTGCTTCACGGGTCGGACGTTTGCCAACGACAACGGCAAACTCTTTTTCCTTCCCGTCTCGTAATACTTTTACATTCACTTTCGTGCCCGGGCTGATGGAGCTTACGGTATTGATCAGCTGACGACCGTCTGCAATCTTTTTGCCGTTTACCTCGGTGATCACGTCATAAACTTGGATTCCCGCTTTGGCCGCCGGTTCACCTTCATAAATTTCGCTGACGATCACGCCCCGTTGCTCTTTGCCGAGCTTCATCTGCCGGGAAATTTGT
>CAYZLH010000311.1:0-3997 GCA_964478795.1 uncultured Bdellovibrionales bacterium
GTACAAAATAAATCCAAAAGCGAAATTTCATGATGGCACGCCCATTACCGCTGCCGACGTGGCCTTCTCCTTTGCAACATTGACGAAAAATCTCCCTCTATATAGAGCGTATTTTGCTGATGTGAATCCACCCGAAGTGATCGATGGTCAAACAATCAAGTTTACCTTTAAGAAGGCGAATAATGAATTGCCCGTGATTGTGGGGCAATTGCCCATTCTCTCCAAAGCTTATTGGGAGAAGAAAGATATCACCAAGACCACACTGGAAATTCCGGTGGGCAATGGTCCATATAAGATCAAAACTTTTGAAACCGGTCGCTCGATCACCTACGAGCGAGTGAAAGACTATTGGGCTTCCGATCTTCCGCTCCGCCGCGGATATTACAACTTTGATACAATTCGCTACGATATCTATGGTGATCCCTCGGTAGCTTTAGAGGCCTTCAAAGGCGGATCCTACGATTTCCGTGAAGAAAACTCTGCGAAGTCCTGGAACCAAGATTATGAGTTCGAAGGGAAACGCAAGGGCTTAGTGAAAACCGAATTGGTGGCTGACAACTCTCCCCAAGGACTCCAAGGTTTGGCCTTCAATACACGTCGGGCAATTTTTAAAGATATACGCGTACGCAAAGCGATGAACTATCTTTTTGATTTCGAATGGATGAATGCCAATTTATTTTTCAACTCCTATACTCGATCGAAAAGTTACTTTGAAAATTCACCGATGGCCGCCAAAGGCACGCCCAAAGGTGAAGAGCTAAAGATTCTCAATAAATATAAGGATCAATTGCCTGCCGAATTGTTCACCAAGGCTTTTGATTTGCCCACCAACAAAAATGACGCCGAAAGAAAAGAGAATCTCAAGACTGCTCTGAAGTTGTTCGAAGAAGCCGGTTGGAAAATTCAAGGCGGCAAACTCAAAAATGCTGCAGGACAGACCTTCCAATTCGAAATGTTGATGCAGGCTTCCCCAGCCTTCGAACGTATCGTTTTGGCCTACAAACAATCGTTGGCCAAAACAGGAATTGAAATGAACGTTCGCACGGTGGATCAAGCCCAATATGTTAACCGCTTGCGGGACTTTGATTTCGACATGATCAGCTGGGGCCAAGGCCAGTCCGATTTCCCCGGAAATGAGCAACGTGAATATTGGGGTACCGCCGCGGCCAAGCAAAAAGGCTCGCGCAACTACATCGGTATTGAAAACCCGGCGGTGGATGGAATCATCGAACCGTTGGTGGCTTCGAAAACCTACAACGCCCTGAAAACTCATGTAAATGCGCTAGATCGCGTGCTCAGCTGGAACTACTACGTGATTCCGAACTGGTATTTAGCAAGCCAACGAATCGCCTATTGGAACAAATTCGGTCGGCCCAAAAATAATCCCTCTCGTGGTGGCGTGACCTACCACACCTGGTGGATTGATTCCGCCAAAGAAGCAGCATTAAAAAAGGCCAGAGGACTGTAAATTGTATTCCTATATTCTTCGCCGAATCGCACTCATTCCCCTAACGTTGCTAGCCATCATGCTAGTCAATTTTACGGTAATGCAATTCACTCCTGGCGGGCCTGTAGATCAAATGATCTCCAAGGCCCAAGCGGCTGCCGCTCATAAAGGTGGCGGTGGTGGAGCGATCGGTGGAGGATCCGGCGCCGGAGAAGTAGCGGCCTCTTCAGGCAGCGGTGGAAGTTCGGCCTTTCGGGGCAACCAAGGGTTGGATCCGGAGTACATCGAATTTTTGAATAAGAGTTTTGGTTTTGATCAACCGGCCTACATTCGCTTTTGGAAAATGATGAAGAACTATGCCGTCTTCGATTTTGGCGAAAGCTATTTTCAGAACCGTACTGTACTTTCCATCGTAGCTGAAAAACTTCCTGTATCCGTCACCCTAGGTCTCTGGAGTACACTGATTATCTATTTGGTTTCTATCCCTTTGGGTATCCGTAAAGCCATCAAACACGGCACGCCCTTTGATGCCGCCACTAGCTTTATTATTACCATCTGTAATGCCGTTCCCTCGTTTCTCTTCGGCGTATTGTTAATAATTCTATTTGCCGGAGGTCGTTACTGGGAATTTTTTCCGCTGCGCGGTTTAAGTTCGCCGAATTGGGAAGAATTAACCATGTTGGGAAAAATCAAAGACTATCTCTGGCACGCAGCGCTTCCGGTAACATCGATGGTTATCGGTGGGTTCGCCTATCTTACGCTGCTCACGAAAAACTCTTTTTTAGAAGATTTAGGCAAACAATATGTAGTTACAGCGCGAGCCAAAGGTTTGACGGAAAATCGCATTTTGTACGGCCATGTTTTTCAAAACTCCATGTTGATTGTAATTTCCTCCTTTCCTAGTACTTTGGTAGGTATCCTCTTCACCGGCTCCCTCTTGATCGAAAACATTTTTTCTCTGGATGGCATTGGCCGACTGAGCTATCAAGCGATTATCGAACGCGACTATTCCATTGTGCTGGCTACCCTTTACGTATTTTCCTTAATTGGTCTCGGGCTCAACTTGATTAGCGACGTAATTTACCATTTAGTGGATCCCCGAATCGACTTTGAATCGAGGGAAGTATGAGAGTTTCCCCGAAGCAGCGACGCGTGCAAATTTTTCGTAGTAACAAACGGGCCTACATCTCCCTGCTGCTTGCCACATTTTTGTTTTTTCTTAGCTTAGGCGCGGAAATTGTGGCCAATGACAAACCACTGCTAGCTTCCTATCAAGGTAAGCTATTTTTTCCGGTCTTCGTGGATTATCCCGAGTCCCAATTTGGCGAAGAGCTTGAGATTCTTGCCGACTTTAAAGATGCGAAAATTTCTGCAAGAATCTTGGCCGACGGCTGGATGATCTGGCCGATGGTACGTTTCGGTCCGAGTTCAAAGGTGGATGGCTTAGATAAACCACCGCCTACGCCCCCAACCATGCAGAACCCCTTAGGCACCGATGATCAAGGGCGAGATGTGTTCGCGCGCCTGCTCTACGCCATTCGAATTTCGATGTTGTTCGGACTCATCTTAGCCGCAGTAACTTCCGTGGTGGGAATCGTCATTGGGGCGACTCAAGGATTTTACGGCGGGAAGCTCGATCTATTCATGCAGCGGTTTATTGAAATCTGGGGAAACATTCCTTCGCTCTATGTATTGATTATTTTCTCCAGTCTTTTTGCTCCAGGTTTCTTCACCTTGATGATCATTTTGATCAGCGTGGGCTGGCCTGCTTTGGTGGGCTTGGTGCGCCTAGAATTTCTTAAGGCGAGAAACTATGAATACGTACGAGCAGCGCGCGCCCTGGGCGTCAGTAACTTCAAGATCGTATTTCGTCACCTTTTGCCCAACGCCATGGTGTCGGTGTTCACGAACTTGCCTTTCATCGTAAGTGGTTCCATTGCCTCGCTCACCGCCTTGGACTTCTTGGGTTTAGGTTTGCCCATTGGCTCGCCATCACTCGGAGAACTACTTGAGCAAGGCAAAAATAATCTACAGGCTCCTTGGCTAGGTATTTTTGGCTTCGTCACCACCGGTTTAATTTTGAGTCTGTTTGTGTTCATCGGCGAAGGACTACGCGATGCCTTTGATCCCCGCGGAGGTAAGCGATGAGCAAGCCATTGTTGCAGATAGAAAATTTAGATATTTCTTTCGAATCAGCCGGAAAAAAAGTTCAGGTGGTAAACAACGTAGCCCTGCAAGTGAACCGGGGAGAGTTCGTCGCGCTAGTGGGCGAGAGCGGATCGGGTAAAACCGTAACGGCATTGTCGGTTCTGCGATTACTGGGCCAAAATTCCAGCTTTAGCTCGAATTCTAAGATTTTTTTCGATGACAAAGAGCTGATCCAGGCGACGGATGTCGATATTCGTAAAGTTCGCGGCAATCGGATCAGCATGATTTTTCAGGAGCCCATGAGCTCTTTGAATCCACTCCACACAGTGGAAAAACAAATCTCCGAAGTACTGCGACTACACCGCCCCCTCACTCCAGCTCAAGCCAGAGCGAAGGTATTGG
>CAYZLH010000312.1:0-3988 GCA_964478795.1 uncultured Bdellovibrionales bacterium
TGACCAGTCACCCAGCCCACATCGGCCGTGCACCAGTAGATTTCGTTGGGCTTATAGTCAAACACTGCTTCGTGGGTGAATGATGTATAAACCAAGTAGCCACCCGTGGTGTGGAGCACGCCCTTGGGTTTATTGGTGGAACCGGAGGTGTAGAGAATAAAGAGCGGATCTTCGGCATCCATTACTTCCGGTGGATAAGCTCGTTCCGCAGTTTGCATTAAGGTGGTGAGGCACCGATCTTTCTCATTTCTCGGCACCGCACCTTGGGTGTGTTTCACCACAAACACTTTTTGCACCGACGGACATTTCGCCACGGCCTCATCCACATTTTTTTTCAGCGGAATGATCTTGCCGGCGCGTCGACCTTCGTCGGCGGTGATCACCCATTTGCCCTCACAGCCTTGAATTCGATCGGCCAGAGAATCGGCGCTAAATCCGCCGAATACCACAGAGTGGGGCGCTCCAATTCGCGTACAAGCGAGCATGGCCATGGCCGCCTCGGGAATCATCGGCATATAGATCGTGACAAAGTCTCCCTTTTTCACCCCTTGGGCTTTGAGCGCATTGGCCATTTGGCAAGTTTGCTCATAGAGCTCTTGATAGGTAATTTTTCTGACTTCGTCTTGGGGATTATCCGGTTCCCACAGGATGGCGATTTGCTGCCCCTTGCTTGCTAAATGCCGATCGAGACAATTGTAGCTCACGTTGAGCTTACCGCCTTCAAACCAGCGAATGCGCACGGGTGGATCGAAGGTGCAATCCTTTACCTTTTGCCACGGTTCAAACCAATGGATCCGTTTGGCCTGTTCAGCCCAAAAGGCCTCGGGACTTTTGATCGATTCCTGGTAAGCCCGTTCATAAGAATCGGATTGCCAATGGGCATTTTGAAAATTTTGGGGGACAGAAAAAAGTTCGCTCATACTTCCATCCAAACAAGGGAATGGGGGTACGTCAAATACGATCTTCTTACTTGGTAGAAGAACTCTCCCCCAGAGCCAGTTTGCCACTTACTCGTCCACAGGGTTGCTAAGTTGGATAACAACCCCTAAGATCAAGTCCCATGAAACACGCCTTTTTCCTCTTGGCTCTATGCGTCGCCAGCTTAAACCCGCTGGCAATACTGGCTATGGAAAACACCAAGGGCACTATTTATTATCCCGAAGATTCCGCGCTTACGCCTTTTTCCTATCAATACGAAAAAACGCTCGTTGGCGCTAAGACAGTGGGAAAGACGAAATACTTTGATGATAAAGGGCAGGTAGTGGTGGAGGAAGAAACCCACTATGAGGATGGCAAATTTCGCCTCTACAAGCAGGAAATGCGACAAACCGATGAAGGTGGCACCATCGAAATTAAGGGCAACAAAATTGTCTACGACTTTCGCTCCGGCGCAAAAACCTATAAGGAAGAAACGGATTTGGAAGAGCGAATCATGGTGCCCGATATGGTGGTGGATACCTATCGCGAATCCTGGGATGAGTTAATGAAAGACGAAAGTGTGTATGTGCGCTTTCTTCTGCTTGAACGACAAGAGTCCATTGGATTTAAGTTCTTTAAGGAACGAGATCTTGAATACGCAGGGAAACCGGCTGTCGAATTGATCTTAAAACCCTCTAGCTTCATCATCGCTGCTCTGGCCCCCAAAATTCGCTTGATCGTGGAAAAAAATCCACCGCATCGCTTGTTCGAAATGCGTGGACGATTGCCGGTGCGAGTCGCCAAAAAGAATCCGCCCACCAAGCGCGGAGATTGGCGGGCCATCGATGGCCGCTTAGTGATGGAATATAAATAAATATTTTTTTGACGGCGAATTGGAAGTTTAGACAAAAGCTTTTCGTCAACTGGATTTGTCTAATCTACTTCCCTATTCAGATTCATCCGGAACTTCACCCGAGTCTGCATCCACTTCTTGTTCGTCTAAAGGTGCTTCGGTCGGCACGACTGCCAACCTAGCTTCAAACGATAAGGGAGTAACAATCAGCGCATCATATTCTTCCTGCGTAATTCGCTTGGTCGCCAATAGTTTCCCCATGATTGAACGCACGATGGAGGCGGCATAAGGGGTGAGTTCTTTTTTGCGAAAGGAAATAGAGTATTTTTTGGGGCTCGGAAGCAGCATGGCTAAAAAAGCACCTTCTTTGGGTGTGAGCTCACTGGGGTGTTTAGAAAAATAGTGCCGAGATGCAGGGCCAATACCGTAGAGCCCTTCGCCAAATTCAGCGATGTTCAAATAAATCTCGAGAATCCGTTTTTTCGTTAATTGCCGCTCTACACGAATGGCCAAAACTGCTTCTTGCAATTTGCGCGTAAGAGTTTTTCGATTCGATAGGTAGACGTTTTTCACTACCTGCTGAGTTATGGTGCTACCTCCACGAGCAAACTTACCTGTTTCTAAATTTTTTTGAGCGGCATCCCAGATCTGTTCCCAGTCGAATCCGTTGTGTTGATAAAACGCCCAATCTTCACTTAATACAATTGCCGCCACGGCCTTAGTCGAAATCGCCCCGATATTCACCCAACCAGGCGGGGGATTTTTCACAATTTCAATGTGCGACTTTTTTGTTTTTGCATCATAGACAACTTTAGGAAACGATTTCTCAAGCTCGCCGACATCAGTGAGAATGCGAAACACCTGAAATAGCAGCACGTAAAAGGCAGCGCAGCAGGCGAGGATGAGCAATAACTTTCGCATAAAGAATTTCGTAACATACTCGAGCGGTGCCAGCAATTTGGAAGTAGAGTAAGAATATGGATAATATCACCCATTCCCTAGTAGGAATTGCCGCCGGCGAAGGTCTGGCGCAAATCAGGAAGAAAGATCGACTGCCGCTCTGGATGACCTCGGCCTTAGCGAACAATTTGCCAGATCTAGACGTGATAATTACTGCGTTTTTCCTAAAAGGGAAAACTAACTACCTTTTGCACCACCGTGCTCATACCCACACTTTCTTGTTTTCGCCCTTTCTCGCTCTTTTACTCTTTTTGGGGATTTGGCTTTTGTGGCGAAAACGACCGAATTTTCCCGTGAAGGAAGTTTTGTTCCTGTGCTTGCTCGGACCTTTTCTGCATATCTTTGCCGACTATTGGAATTCTTACGGAGTGCACCCACTCTGGCCCTGGAACAATCAGTGGTTTTATGGCGACATGGTATTTATTGTGGAGCCCTGGATCTGGTCCTTACTCCTGCCAGCAATATTTTATGCAACAAAAAAGACGGGAAAGGCCATTAGCCTGACACTCACGGTAGTGATCCTCTCGCTGGCCTGGATTCACGAATATGTGCCTGCACCAATCGCGACGACACTCACGGTGGCCACAGCCCTTCTCTATTTTCTTTTCGCCAAAGTTCATTCGGCCGGTACTCGAATCGGAATTTCCATTGGCTGCTTATTCGCGTTTCTCTTATTTTCTTATTGGGCACCGGGCGAAATCCGTAAAAAACTTCCGGAAAGCCAAACAAAATCACTAGCCCTCACGCCCTTGCCCGCCAATCCGCTTTGTTTTACCAGCATCTATTCGCAAATGAATGGAGAGCTGTATCAGGCCACGATCGCTCAACACGCTATCTTTCCAAAATTCTACCCGGTCGATCGCTGTGCCAAATTCTATCCCGATAAGATTACGGCTCCGCTCAAATCTTCGCATACCTCAATAAGCGAAATGAGCGATCAAGAGCGGGTTTTTGGAACTTTTACTGCTCCAATTTCCGAGCTGGAAACACTTTGGCAGAATTGCCGAATTCGCGCCTTCTTTCGATTTTTACGCAATCCATTTTGGCTTCGCCAAGATGGTGGTTGGTTGGTTGGAGATTTGCGCTACGATCGCGATACTGGTGTTGGTTTTGTGGAGGAATTTTTTCCAGACGTTGAAACCAGTTGCGTGAATTGGGAACCGCCGTGGATAGGCCGCTTTCATCCCGACCGTTTTTTAAATTAGATGTTCGATTTCTTCTGACAGTTTTGGCAAAAGTGAGTAGTGCGCCCAGCTA
>CAYZLH010000313.1:0-3954 GCA_964478795.1 uncultured Bdellovibrionales bacterium
TTCAAATAGTCGGAAAATATGGCGTGGCCACCGGGAAGCAAGATGCGATGGATCTCGGCATAGACTCTTTGCTTTTGCTCTTGGCTCAGGCCCCATTCATGAATTCCGTCAGCGGCTAACACGCATTGAAAAGAATTATTGGGAAAAGGTAAGTCTAATGCGCTGCCCAAATGAAAATTCAATTTTCCAGGCAATTTGAGCGAGTGCAATCGATTTTGTGTTTCGAGTAGTGCGGTTTCCGATATTTCCATTGCGGTAAACTCGGTCGCCAAAGGGGCGATTTGGCTGGAAAGCAATCCACGCGAACAGCCAATTTCCAATAGTGATTTTCCTGGACGAAGGAATGTTTCCACTTTCTTGGTTAAAGCGTCGTAGCGAAGCAGCTCGATTGCTCGTTCAGAATATTTCCATGGTTCTTCATGGCTTTTGTAAAGCGAATCGTATTGCTTCATTTTTGATTTCTTTGGGCTAACTGCCAGAGTTTGATGTGTATCACTAGCCGTGAAAGCCCTTCTAAAAGGGATATCACAAAGCCTGCATAGCCATCTCGCCAAGCCTGATAGTAAAAATAGTTCTTCCACCACATGGCCGGGAATTCAAAAATTAAATGGAAAAGATTCGTTCTGCGGCCATTCTGAAAACGGTCGAGGGCTTGCAGTGTAGTGTAGTAGTTCATCTTCGTTAAAAAATGTTCCACATGAAAATCTGGGTTGTGTAAAATGGGTTCGTTGAGAAAACGCTCAGATCCTTCTGTCGATAAATTTTCGTGGATTAGGCCAGTGTATTTCGCTCCCGGTCGATAGAAAAATCTGGCCTGCGAAGAAGGATTCCAAATTCCAAACCGAATTTCTTTCCCAAGAAAGTATTCCACTCGGCGGATTTCGTAACGTTTTTGGTCAGGACCGCCAGCCCTTAATAATAACTCTTCTAATGTTTTCCGTAGCTCTGGGGAACAGGCCTCATCGGCATCCAGCAAAAAAACCCAGTCGTGTTTAGCTTGGGTTAACGAATAATTCCGCTGATCGGAAAATCCCCGCCATTCTCGTTGGAAAAACTTTACTTTGCCTGACCAAGGTTTTCCCTCTGCCCGGCAGATCTGTGGCGTGCGATCCGTGGAAAATGCATCGACCACAATGATTTCATCGCACCAAGCCATGGAGATTAAGCAACGCTCAATCATTTTTTCTTCATTTTTGGTTATGACAATTCCGGTTACCGCAAGCATGAGAATACTTTGCCATAATCAAGGAAAAGTCTGAAGCTATTGCATATTGCGTGTGCGGGAAAGGCTCGTGATTTTTGATTTGATGCGCTTGAATAGGGAAATATCGTCGCCACCGAAAGGCGTGCTACCACCACCATGAGAAGCTAACTGTTGACCCGCAGCTTCATGGCCAGTGGTTAAGGCCGATGATCCAGTAGTAGCGCCGGGCTGGTTAATCAATTCTGCTAGCTCATCACCGGAAGATTTTAATCCCAAGGTAGGTTTAAAGGAGGAACCGCCTCCAGCCAACGGGGTCTCATCGCCAACGGCGGCCTTCGCATCAACTGCGGCATCGGTTTTTGCTTCGGTAGACTTCCCACTGCTGGAGCCTAATCCACCAAATCCACCGCTTCCGCTCACTCCGCGCGAAGCACCCGCTGCACCACCACTGGAGTTGCCAAAATCTGTCGGCGTTGATTTATCGCCGCCGCTTTGGCTAGCGGAGCTACTACCATTGGAGGTACTAGCGGTATTTCGTTCACTAGAAAGTCCAGACTCAATGCCTTGGCCAACGGGGATTTCTGATTTTCCACCGGAAAATCCGGAATCAAGTTTGGCTGTCTTGGCCTTTTCCACGGAGGATGAAATTTTCGAATCATAGGGATTGGTGGAGCCAAGACCTGGATCACCGCTGCCCCCTTGAGGCATCTGAGGAGGTTGCATACCCTGGCCGTTTTGGTTGGCTTGCTGTCCATTTTTAGCCATTTCCGCGGCTTTCGCGGCCTTTTCTGCGGCAACCCCATCGGCAGCAGTTCCGGACTGCTCGCAACTCTGCGCACTGCTGTCGGCGGCCTGTTGGTCCATCCCATCTAAGGGTCCTGTGCAAGCTTTTTTAATTTCTTTGGCACAATTTTTCATGGCGGTCGAGACCTGTTGAGCAAGTTGTTGTTGTTGCTGAAGGGAGTTCAAGCCGCTCTGGTTCACGGATCCTGTTTTAAATTGTGGGTCCTGCTGCAGGGCCTGTGTGCCGGCCGCGTCGGCTGCGTTGGAGGCAGCGTTAGCAGCGTTAATTGCCTGGTCTTGTGCCTTCGCTGAGTTTAAGACTCCATTTGCAGTATTTACAGAATTTTGAATTGCCGTTTTACAGCTGTCGCAATTGGCCTTCGATCCTGGGGCACTCGCCATACAGTAGGGCTGAGGTGTGCAAATTTCTCTGTAAAAGGAAGTGTTGCTACAACTCGGTTCACTAGCAGTGGCCTGCGGAATCTCCGAAATTTCCATCGCATAAACCACCAAGGCAAAACAAAAGTGCGCGCCCACACTGAGCCAGATCCATCGCTGCTGTTTTTGGAATATCCAGTTCCCCATAGTCCCTATAAGCGTTATCGGCCATTTGGGGGGATTTCTTTCGGTGAAACAGGCCTCGGGCACTGCTAAATTAAGGCATATAAAAGCCTATAAATTTCAAATACTTATTTGCTAATTTGGCTCTGAATATAGCCTTTTAGCATTAATTTGGCGGCGGCGGGATTCGTGGCTAGGGGTACATCGTGTACATCGCAAATGCGCATTAGCATGGATATATCCGGGTCGTGGGGGTGCATTCCCAAGGGGTCACGCAGAAAGATCACGCCATGGCACTGGCCGGTGGCCGCCAGAGCAGCGATTTGTGCATCGCCACCGAGTGGACCGGAGAGCAAGCGCTCGATTTTTAGTCCCGCCTCTTCCACGATTTTTCCGGAATTCCCCGTGCCGACCAAGCGGAATTGCTGCAGCTCCTTCAAGTGAGTTTTCACAAACTCCCGCAAGAGTGGCTTTTTTCCATCGTGGGCAATTAAGGCAATCACTCTTTCCATTCGTTACTCCTAGGAAAATACTAGGGGAGATACAAGAGAAAAGCAAAAATTGGCAAAGCGGGAAAAATATCCTATACCCAATCAAAAGGAGATCTCATCATGGCGAAAGGTCCAGTTTCTCAATTCATCGATCATCACTACCGTCATTTCAATGCAGCCACTTTGAAGGATGCTGCCCAGGGTTATAATACCCACCTCAATAAGGGTGGAAAGATGTTGGTGACCTTAGCCGGTGCCATGAGCTCCGCGGAATTGGGTTTGTCGCTTGCCGAGATGATTCGCCAAGGGAAAGTGCATGCGATCTGCTGCACAGGCGCGAACCTCGAGGAAGATATTTACAATTTGGTGGCCCATGATCACTATGAACGAATTCCGCACTGGCGTGATCTCACCAAAGCCGATGAACAAAAACTACTAGATAAGCATCTCAATCGTGTGACGGATACTTGCATTCCTGAAGAAGAAGCAATCCGTCGAATTGAAGGCGCAATCATCGACGAATGGACCAAGGCCGATAAAGAGAACCGCAGTTTTTTCCCTCATGAGTTCATGTATAAAATTTTGCTCTCCGGGAAACTCAAGCAACACTATCAAATCGATCCCAAAAATAGCTGGCTACTGGCCGCGGCCGAGAAAAATCTCCCCATGGTGGTTCCTGGCTGGGAAGATTCCACCACGGGCAATATTTTTGCTGGTCACTGCATTAAGGGAAATATCAAGAACGTTCACACAGTAAAGAGCGGGATTGAGTACATGATGAACTGGGCCGGCTGGTACCAGGAGAGCAGCAGGAAAGCCGACATCGGCTTTTTCCAGATTGGCGGGGGAATCGCAGGGGATTTCCCCATTTGTGTAGTTCCCATGTTGCACCAGGATCTCGAATACGACGATGTT
>CAYZLH010000314.1:0-2220 GCA_964478795.1 uncultured Bdellovibrionales bacterium
CCATATCGGAGATGATGATTTAATTTATGTCTGGAGAAAAATTCCAGCTGTAAATGAATAAAAATTAGGCCTTGGGGGAAAAATGTTGCATCTGTTGTTGTGTGTTTTTGCTGTAGTTGTGAATGCCGAATCCAAAGACCCCCGACCAGAAATGCAGATTCTTGCGCAAGAAATCACCGCCATTCAAAAGTACTTGCTGTCAGAAAATAAATTTGCCGCCAAAGAAAACGATGCCGCGATTAAAAAATCTTTGAACAGCATCACCGGCCATCTCAACGGCATGAAATCTGGGGCATTTGCCAACGATCCGGC
Source organism: uncultured Bdellovibrionales bacterium (assembly GCA_964478795.1). Lineage (GTDB taxonomy): Bacteria > Bdellovibrionota > UBA1018 > CAIPTA01 > CAIPTA01 > JAKFYM01. The sequence continues at coordinate 313 of CAYZLH010000314.1, forward strand.
GCTAAAAGTAAATTTAGATTTGCTCGATAGTCACATGAAAGATGCGAATCAGGCTTTCCAAGAGGGGAAAAAATCTTTTGCCCGCTATATGATTCAGAGCTCAATGCAAATGTGTATTGCTTGCCACACTCGCCACAAATCCTATGATTTTGCGCTCCCCGATGGCGACTTGGGCGATTTGAGCGATGCTGACAAGGCCCAATACTTTTTTGCCACTCGTCAGTTTGAAAAAGGTAAGGAGCTGCACGAAAAAATGGTGGCAGGTTATCCAGGAAACGGCAGTTCGCTCCAGCAAGTGCGAAACTCCCTGCTATCTTTGGCCGTCTTTTATGCCCGAATTAAATCAGATCCACTCACCGGGGCAGCTTACTTTGATAAACAAGCGAAACGTAGCGACCTACCCAAATACATGACCAAAGAAGTGGCCGCATGGGGGAAAGAATTTTCTGCTTGGGCAGGGGAGAAACGAAAAAATTTAAAGTCGGACGCACAAAAAATGGCCGAAGCCAAACGCTTGCTGCGCAAGGATGACTTTCAGCTTGTCGGTGATTCTGATCGAAATTTTCATGTGCGCCGCCTGCGTGCTAGTGCTTTACTACATGAAATATTGGAGGCTCCAGGCGAAAAATCGCCGAGAAAAGGCGAAGCGCTCTACTATCTTGGTCAAATCTATCAAAGAATTGCGCACATCATCTTTTTCCGTTTCGGCGAAATGTATCTAGAGGCCTGTGTGCGTGAGTATTCCAAGACAGCGGTGGCCAGGGATTGTTATTCGGCACTGGAGCTAGCCGTTTCCGAAGGGTACACGGGAAGCGCTGGCACCGACATTCCTGACAGTGAACAAGTTCGGCTCATGCAGCTCAAGCGCTTAGCCTACTAAAAATAGCTGAGAAGGTTCGTTTTTTAACGATTTTTTGTCATAACGAAGCGGCAAATTCCGATACGTTAGCATGAAAAAAGTATTGCTATCCGTTACCGTGTTTTTGCTCTGTTTTTCCTTTGGATTTTGGCTGAAAAAATCGGTTCCAAAGTCACCCGCACCAGTAACAAAAGCAGAGACGGTTCCTGTGGCAGAAATAGCCAAGGCCTCGGTGCAGAACGCGCATCGTTTCTATTTTTCCGACCAATTAGCACAATCGGCTTCCAGTCCGATCTTTTGGGAAAAAACAGAAGAACGTTTTCAATTTCCACTTCCCGAGGATTCCTCCAAACACCAAGCCAATCGAGTTCGCGAACTGGCCACGCGCTTGAGTATTCTTCGTTCGATCAGTAGTCTTGATCGATTCCACAATGAAAAGATTCTGCTTTTTTCAAAAATCGTAAAAGACCCCAATCAACATTGGCTGCTGCGACGGGAGGCTTTGTTTCAGTTGCGACCTTTTTTGCGAACGCTAGGAGAAAAGGAGCGCGAAAAAATTCTGGCTGCAGTGCCTAGTCGAGTGCGAGCGTTGGCGTCGGCATCCACTCAAGAACTATTGTTGGCTGTGGGGAGTGCACAATGAAAACTCTATTAGCAATGATGATCCTTGGTTTAAGTTTTGGCGCTTTTGCTGGGCACAATTTTTCTGAACGCGGTCGATATTTGGCTTCCGAAGAAAAGAGCCATGGTTCATTTGAAGAGCTTCCTTGTCCCACTGAGGCTGAGTTCTTAGAGTTAGCTAAACGCACCAAGCTTAAGATACCCGACAGCGAATACGCCTGTGATAGTTCACCAAAATCAAAACTTGCCCGCGTTCTTTACTTCATGGATAAGCTGGAAGTTGAGCTTCCCGAAAATTGGGGCGGCGCTGCTCGTGAAACCTTGGTCGATCCCTTGGAATATGTAATTAAAATGGCCAATTCGTTGATGGTAGATTTCACTCAGACAGATAGTATTGCCCAAAACTTTCGTCTAACCGGTGATGTTTT
>CAYZLH010000314.1:2230-3950 GCA_964478795.1 uncultured Bdellovibrionales bacterium
ATACTTCTTTCAAATTGAGCCGCTATTCGCCGTGGCTGTTTTGATCCACGAAGCGCGACATTCCGAGGATAGTTCGCCCGGACATGATCGCTGTCGCGGAGGAGATATTCCCAAGTCCGAGGGTGGTTGTGATGCCAAGTTTTCCTTCGGGACCGACGCTGGCGCCTACTCTTACGGTGCCATCTTCGAATTGGGATTAGCGGAATACGCAAAAAATCTTTCTGAAGCCGACCGTGAATATCTACGTAGTTTAGCTTTGGTGCATATGGTGTCGCGATTCAATGAGGTCCCCGCAGAATTTGGCGCGCCATTGGATGTACTTGTGGTGTTAGATGAGGCGGGAGATGCATTTGTCGTTGATCCTTATGGATTTACGCTGGAGCCCATAGTTTCAAATGAAAAATTTGTGAAGGTGGAGTTTAGTCCGCGCGGGGCGGGAGCATTTTTATATACGAATGAAAATCAAGTGTATACGTGGTCGCCAGCCAAAGGTCTAACAAAGGCCTACTCTGACATTTTGCCGACTATACCGGGAACTGTCGACATCGACAAAATCATTACCGGAGTCTCTAGAGTTTCAAAAACGTTTGTGATTGGCTCGGACAATCAGTTCTATTTTGTGGATAGTGAGAAATCGACCGGGAAAGACATTTTAACGAAATATCGCGAGCCCCCGGTAGAAAAGGTGAAAAAGATTACCATTGCCAATGGCTGGTCGAGCTTTTTTCTTTCGGAAGACGGGGAGATCATGAGTATTATATCTGCTCATCGTGGAGGAACCGCGCCAAACTTCTATTCCCCTTATAAGATTTTTTCTGCCAAGAAGTGGGCACAAATTCACGGAGGAATTACCTACGATCAGTTGTTTGGCATAGATCAAGAGGGAAATCTCTATTATGAAGGTCCCTCTCCTGAACAGTCAGGATTAGGTGCCGTACTTTCTGCCTGGCGAGTGCCGCAATTAGCAAAGTATTTGGAAGGAACAAACTTTCGCTTATTCCTCGATCGCTCAGGAAAAATTTACGCGACCAGATACTTAGATGAACAAGAGGGAAAGGTGGAGGAGCTACCAATAGTGCATGGTAAACGAATTATTGATTTTGCACTTCCGCGTAGCTATTTGCCGGATCAAAAACTTTTGGCGTTAAAGTCTGATATTGAGTTTGAAAAGAGATGTAAGTTAGCTAGCTCGTTCATAGATCCTGTATTAAAAAGGCCGATGGGAGTGCGTAGTGACGGGCAGCTCGTGGCTGGCATTAACTGTGACCCGCTTGGCTTCGTCGGCACAGGAAAGGCTCTCTTCAGTGGAGAGGAACTAAATAAAAAAACAAAGGGCTTTGCGCCAGCGGCACTGATGATCGGGAATACGAAACTAGTGCCTTATTTTCCTCGTTTGCTAAAATAGTAATCGCGATACCACTTCGCAGTTTTTTTCCAGAATCGAAAGCCAGTATCTTGCGGGAAAATATTCACTCGAAAAATCTCTCGCGGATCCTCATACAGAGTTTTTCCTCCGCTATCCGTAGCAATGCCAAATAACAGCTCGGAATCGAATAGGGCTTGCTTCGATTTGTCATCGATCGCACCAAATGGATAGGCAAAGGATAGGACTTTGGTAGAAAACGTTTGTTCAAGGACATATTTCGACTTGTCCATTTCTGATAATATTTCCGAATAGGAAAGATCTGGGAAGTGACGATGCGAAAAAGAATGCGCTCCC
>CAYZLH010000315.1:0-3932 GCA_964478795.1 uncultured Bdellovibrionales bacterium
AAAATGAAGGCCGCAGTGGCGGAAGAGCTAAACTTGCAGCTAGAAAAAGCTGTGGGTTGGTTCGGCAAGCTTTCCCATCTTGATAGTCACCTGCACCTCCACAGCATTCCCTGGATTCACGCGCTATTGCTGGAAGCCCAGAAAAAGTACGACATCCCCCACTTGAGGAATCCTGCCCAGCCGATTTTCCATTCCAGTACGCAGTGGGGAAACCCCGCTCAGATTGTGAAGCTAGGAATTTTAAACTCCCTTTCAAAAGTTGCGGGCATGAAAGATCCGCCCTGCTTTGGCCTCACTGAACTTTTCCAGATGAAATCACAATATTGCCTTGAGCATCTACCACTGTTGCCGGGGCGAGAAGTGGTCTGGCATGCTGCTGATTTGCCGAAATCAATCAATGCTCAGCAGTTTCGATTTGTGGATGAGCCACAGCTTCAGCTTCGTAAAGGAGAATTGGAAGAGTTGAGAAAGTTTCTTCGCGCGATCGCCTAGCGCACTACCACTTGTTGCAATTGAGCCCCATTCACGGCGTCTCTGGGCGAATTCGCACGAGCTGGGCCGAACCCTTTTCCCAAACAAGTTCCCCCATCGCTGACCTTCGTGGCTCCACCTGATCAGAAAAAACCAAATAATGGGTTACGCCCGCTGGATACGGAGAGTTATGGGTAAGGTTCTTTATTTGGCCCCGCCAATATTCGCCGTAGTTTAGAAGATAGATATCCCGTAGACGAAAGGCGACTTCATAAGAATTCGTGGCAAGGATGATACTCTCCTGATTATTTTCACGCGCCCATTTTTTAAACTCCGCCACTGCTAAATTTCTCTCCACGAAGGATTTCATGCTGAAGACGAAAATGAATAGGGTCACTAGGGCCACGAGCACGGAACCAGCCAAATTCGGCAACTTTGATCTCCGGGCAAAATCCTGCACAAATATTGTCGAAGCTATTAAAATTCCCAAGGTAAGCAAAAAGATCGGAGGTCCAAAATAGTATCCATAGCTGTCACCAATTCCCCTCGGCAACAGAGTACCCATATATAGAACTCCTGCTCCAAAAATCTCGATCCCTATCCACTGCATCCTATTGAGCGATCGGGGAAACTTTCTGGTAAAAGCTGGGCGAAAAATTAAAAATACGACGGCAAAAAGTACTACAAAAACTGGGGAAATGTGTTTAGCAAAACTCAAAATCGATTGAATAAATCTTGTCGCGCTAAACTGATAAATCTCTTGAGAATAAAATCCGGTTTGAGCTAAACGCATTGTTATATAAAAGTATATCGCCCCTAAACCAAACACACCAATCGCCCAAACTCTTCGTCTCTCATAGAAGAATAGTCCCAGTGCAAATAAAAAATAAATCCACACAAAAGGCGGCTTAAATCCGATGCCAATGGAAATTAGAAAAAGAACGAGAACGAATCTAGCGGCTCCTAGCTGTTTTGCATTTTCTCGAGAGTAAACGAAAAAACCAAGTACTACGAAAAACAACCCCGTGAACTCTTGCAGTGAGAAAAAAGCAATCCCCTCATATAACGACCGAATTGCTAAAATTGAACATACAGAAGTAGCAATCAAAACATTCTGACTATCCTGTAAATAGTGCTTTACCGCCGAGCGAATCATTATCAGCCCACAAGCAATAATGATGAAGTATTCCAGAAATCTTGAAAAATAAGCGATCCTGACAGGAAGCTGGTAGGCAAGTGCGGTATACCACCAAAAAGAGGGTCGAAAGATACCCGTTCTTAAGTCGATTGAGGCATGCTCGGAAATTCTATTCCAAGTCCCTTGAAGCCATCCCAACTTTAGGTGGTTCTGGATTCCGAGCACATACTCTGAGTCGTCCATCAGTCCCCAGTCGAGGGGAAAAAATAAATAAAACGATCCAACCAAGGCGATTGCCACCAAGGCTAGAATTTTTTTCGTGCTAAAGAGCTCTCTATTCATTACCTTTTTCTCATATCTTATTTTGAATCCAGGCTCCAGAAGGTTTTCCCTGTTTGAAAGTTGTCAGCAAATGAAGACTTGCATCATATTCGGCGGTTCTAGATTTCTGGGCTTGCATCTTACTGTTGCCCTCCAACACACTGGTTATGCCGTTACCCACTTTCGCCGAGGACACACATTCCCAGCCACTAAACTAAAAAATGTTCGCTGGATCGCTGGCGACCGCAATTCTCCCGAAGATCTTTCACGCGCATTGGAATCAAATTACGACTTGATCGTAGATCTCTCCGGATATCACCTCAGGCAAGTTAATCCGATTTTTCAGCAGCGTACAAAAATTAAGCGCTACCTTTTTTGTAGCACGTCGAGCGTAGTCGATCGGAATACTCCCATGCCCTACGATGAAAACTCCCCTTGCACCAAGGATGCTAAGGGCTATGGGGCAGAAAAATTGGAAATTGAGAGATTCTTAATCGAAGAATATCGTAGTCGTGGAACACCGATTACGATTTTCCGTCCCCAGGGGATATTTGGAAATTATGATTTTGCCCAGCCCGGTCAAATCTTTCGCGCTCTTCTCGCCGGTGAACCAATCGTAGCAAGTGAAATAAAATGGCAATCTAGGTTGAATCTATTGGATGTGGAAGATTTTACTTCAGCGCTTTTGCTTTCAATTCCAAACACAGAAACCCATGGAAAAATCTACCATTTGGCAAATTCGGAGCCAGTTAGCTTAAATGAACTGGTAACTTTATGTTCGAAAGTCACCCAACTTCCCTACGCCGTAAAATTTGAAAATGGCGATCATCCTAGCTGGTGGCACGACTACGACTTGATCACAAAGAATGAGGCAGCTCGCCGTGATCTCGGACTTTCGTTTCGCAATTTGGAAGATAGTCTAAATCGCTGTTACATTGAGTATCAACGATTTCGGAGTCGGGGACTACTGTTAAGGATGCAACAGCGCTGGAACCATCTATGGCTTTATGCGATGCGACATTTGGGCTAGGCCGAATTGCTGAGCGCCTGGATTTGGGTTACGGTAACAGCCTGCCAGGCAACTGTTCCACGAGAGGAATTCATGCAAAAGTATATTCCACTTTCCGTACCGAACATCTCGGGAAATGAATGGAAATATGTAAAGGAATGCTTAGATACAGGTTGGGTATCTTCGGCAGGCCCTTTCGTGAACAAATTTGAAGAAGATTTTCGAAATTATGTTGGCGCTAAATATGCCATCGCCTGCTCCAGCGGCACAGCAGCCCTGCACATCTCCCTAAAGCTGGCCGGTGTTCTGCCTGGAGATCTCGTAATCGCACCTTCTCTTACATTTATTGCCTCGATTAACGCCATTCACTATGTGGGTGCGGAACCGTTATTTTTTGATTCCGATAGAAACTACAATTTAGACGCCAAACAAGTGATCGCTTTTTTGAACGAGGAAGTGGATTGGACCACTTCGACCCCAGTTCATCGCAAATCAGGAAAACGAATTGGGGCCATACTTGCGGTCCACATTTTTGGGAATGCTGCTGATATTTCCGCACTCAGTGAGATCTGCAAAAAAAGAAACATCCCGCTCATTGAAGATGCCGCTGAAAGTTTAGGAACTAGATATAATTATGCTGCTCAGGAAAATATTCGTAATAAACATACGGGTACCATTGGAATACTTGGCTGCTTTTCATTTAATGGAAATAAGATCTTAACTACCGGTGGGGGTGGCATGATCGTCACCGACGACCCAAAGTTAGCGAAACAGGCTAAATACCTCACCACTCAAAGTAAAGATGATGAAACATACTTCATCCATCACGAAGTTGGTTACAACTACAGAATGACAAATATTCAGGCAGCGCTCGGTGTTGCCCAGCTCGAAAAAATGCCTGAGTTTCTCACGAAAAAACAAGCTATCTATCAAACATATAGAGACGAACTCCAAAATCTCCCTGGTGTAACTTTGTCTCCCCAACCAGAATAT
>CAYZLH010000316.1:0-2568 GCA_964478795.1 uncultured Bdellovibrionales bacterium
AGGGCGGGCAGAATGATATCTTGAACGTGTTGCGCACGACTGGCTTCATACAAGAAAAGTTCCGCTAACGGTTTCAAGCCTTTCATTTTCGGATCGAGCAAGAGCGACCGGATTTGATTGGCAATATGACTTCCCCCGGGTTCACGGGTGACAATTACCCGTTTCCCCTGAGCCTCAAAATGTTTGGCCACTCTAGCGATTTGGGTAGTTTTGCCGGTGCCCTCGCCCCCCTCAAAAGTGAGAAACAAACCCGATTTCGCTTTGCGTCTAGTGCTAGTGCTCATATGGCTTTCCTATTTCTTTTCTGCAATGAAATGCTATAGCAAAGAAATGGACAAAAATCTTTACGACATCTCGATAATTGGGGCCGGACCCGTGGGTCTTTTTGGAGTTTTTTACGCGGGGATGCGGCAAATGAAAATTAATTTGCTCGACAGTCTCGATGCTGTGGGCGGTCAACTGGCCGCACTTTACCCCGAAAAATACATTTATGACATGCCCGGCTTTCCAAAGGTGATGGCGAAAGATTTAGTGAAACAACTTTGGGAACAAGCTCAATTTTCTCAGCCGGATTTACACCTTGGACGTAAGGTAACGAAAATTTCTCCGCTGACCGATGGCACCAAGGGCTATAAAATTGAATGTGAAAATGGTGAAAATTTTTTAACAAAAACTGTGATGCTGGCCCTGGGAATGGGCGCATTTAAGCCGCGTAAACTAGAAGTGCCAGGCATCGAGGAACGCGAGGGCAAAAATGTGCACTATTTCGTGAAGTCTTTGGAACGTTTTCGTGGAAAAGATGTTTTGGTGGTTGGCGGAGGAGATTCGGCGGCAGATTGGACAATGGCCCTTTCCCTGCCCGATGAGAAAAAATCCACCCTCGCCAATTCGGTGACTATGATTCACCGAACCGATAAATTTTCAGCTCATGAAGCGACTTTGGATATCATTCGCAACCAAACGAAAACTCCGATTCGCACTTATACCGAACTGCAAAGCCTTAGTGATATTACTGTAGATGGAACGAAAAGATTAAAAGTAGTTTTGATCAACAACCTTTCGAAAGAAACCGTTGAGCAAGTGGTCGACGATATTATTATTTGCGCAGGATATTTGGCTAAATTGGATTTTGTTAAAGATTCGGGTTTAGAAATGGCTGGAAATTCCATAAAAGTGAACGACCGAATGGAAACAAATCTTCCTGGCGTATTCGCGGTCGGCGATGTGTGTAGTCATGGCGGAAAGTTAAAGCTAATTGCCACGGGAGTTGGTGAAGCGGCGATTGCCGCCAATTTCGCCAAAGTCAGCATTGACCCTACGGCCAAAGCTTTCCCTGGTCACTCCACCAGTAAATTTGAAAAGACCCATTAAAATCTTTAAGCCGGTCGAGAAAAGTCTAGGAAGTCGGATAGATTGGCAGGGAGTTCTTCAACAATAGCTTTGCGCTTTTTCACAAACGCAAACGGCTGGTTCATAGTCGATGCCAAGTCTAAGACGTTATCGGTATTAATTACTAAAGCAACCGTACCATCTTTTTGCACCGTAGCGCCTTGGATTCCTGGTAAGGCCGAAACATAAGAATCCACGGACTGAACTATAGCTTCCTCAATGCTGAGAAAATCATCTACCAGAAAGATACAAGGACGATTTTGATCATCCTTGAAGCGAATAGTATGGAATACCGATGGTTTCGTATTTACAGGTTCTCCCCAAAGCAGTGATCGCAACGAAAAAACTCGATAATACTCACCAGAATCTTCTCCAGTCGGAATTCCGCCTAATAACTCATGAGATTGAAAATCAATCGATTCGTCAATCTGAGAAACTGCTATCGCTGCGGTGGTATGATCAATTTTTACAAACAGAGAAAACATCACCACCATGCTCATAGGAAATCGCAATTGAATCGTAGTCCCCTTCCCAACAACAGAATCAATAATTACCGTCCCTTTCAGCCGGTTGATATTACTTTTAACCACATCCATTCCCACGCCACGACCGGAAATATCAGTGACGGTTTCTGCCGTAGAAAACCCTGGCGCAAAAATAAGTCCTAACTTCTGAACATGGGTGAAATCTTTTGCTCGATCTGCAGGAACAATTCCCTTCTCCACGGCTTTTCGGAGAATCAGATCACCGTCAATACCCTTGCCATCATCAACGATATCTATGTAAACGAAGTTCCCTTTTACATAACTATTGAGAATAATGGTGCCAACCTCAGGTTTTCCCTTTTTTCTTCGTTCTTCAATGTTTTCAATTCCATGATCCGCCGAATTGCGAATCAAGTGAGTCATTGGATCGGCAATTGCTTCCACAATTGCTTTGTCGAGTTCAGCACTACCATTCTGAATTTTTAATTGAATTTTCTTTTGTAACTTTTGCGCAAGCTCGCTGACCACACGTGGAAATCGTTGAAACACTTGATTCACTGGAACTAGGCGCACACCAAAAACGATCGAACTCAATCCTCTTGTCAGTCGCGATAACTTTGAAACTTGCAGATCAACTTCAAAGCGCAAATCTGAGGCGATCGGCCCGAGAAGATCCATTTTTTCGGGAATTTTC
>CAYZLH010000316.1:2593-3928 GCA_964478795.1 uncultured Bdellovibrionales bacterium
ACGCATATCGCAGTAACTCTAACTCAGTAGCCAGAGTTAGAATTTTCGAAATTTTTCCCTCTTCAACTCGAACGAAACTTCCGGTCTGGATCTTCGTCGAGGCATTGCCTACTACTGGGGTCGATTGAGCGTCTCCGTCTCCCAATTTTTGTACAGCAGCTTCATTTCCAGCTAAAAATTCTTCAATCACTTGAACCGGTAAGGCAACCGTTCGATCAGTCTCTTGCTCGCCGATCATTAACTGCAAATCTTGGAAAACTCGTTTAACAATTGTGATTAAGCCCTGGGAAATCTTAATTTCCTTTTTCCGCGCCTTATCTAGCAAGGTCTCTGCCGCGTGACTAATTTTGGTAATATTTTCTAAATTTAGAAAGCTCGAATTTCCCTTGATCGTATGTAGACCACGAAATACGCTATTGATGGTTTCCAAATCGGCCGGATTGGTTTGCATTTTTTCGATGTCACCCTGAAGCCGCTCAAGAATTTCTACGGACTCTACAAAAAAGGCTTTCTTTAGTTCTAGATCTTCGGTGCTCATGAAGCCTCTCCGATCTTGCTGGCCATTTCGGCACTAACAAATAAATCGGCGTCAACTGCAAGAAAGCGTAACCCCGAGGGCTCACTCGGTTTTCCCTCTTCTTTAACTTCTAAAAGCTCGTATGCCGATTTGACAAATTTTGCATCTAACTTAAAAGCTTTCTGTAGTGCCAATCGGTCGTCACTGGAAAGTTCTTTTACCTCTACCGCACCAGCGATTACCGGACGATCGATCGTAATCGCCGTAAGATTACCGCGAACTTTGCAAATCATAAAATGCGAACTTAGGCTTGGTCCTAAACCGTATCTTCTACTGGCGTCAATTACGGCGAGAATCTTTCCGCGCACGGCCGATAGTCCCAATAGAAATGGTGGCGATTTAGGTACAGCCGTGATGGCCGAATATGGAATAACTTCCTCAACGATTTCTAAGGGAACAGAAAACTTAGCGCCAGCAACTTCAAAAACGAGGAGCTCCACACTCATGCGGCCTCCCCATCTCCCCCTTGCTTATTCACTGGTGGAGGCATATTCGGAGCCGACTCCTCCTCTGGTGCTGTAGCAACTTCGGTTGGAAACGAATCGTCTGCTAAATTCATATCAGTGGGAACGGTGGGAGTAGCCTCTTCTTGGTAATCTTCCACGACTGCGCCGACAGGTAAAGGAGCTAGACCTGATGGAGCGCGCCTTTCTTCACCTTCCTCGTTGACAGGTTGAACTTTGGCAATCATGGTTTCAATTGACTCGCGATTTGTGGCGTCGACCTCTAAGCGGAATTGCCCCACAATCTGGTTCAAC
>CAYZLH010000317.1:0-3908 GCA_964478795.1 uncultured Bdellovibrionales bacterium
TTAAAACAAAATCGGCCGCGAATAAGCGCTTTAAAATAACCGGCAAGGGAAAAATCAAGTTTCAAAACGATGGAAAACGCCATTTTTTGGGCGGAAAAAGCAAAAAAGGAAAACGCCAGGCTCGTGGAATGCACGTAGTGCACGATACGGATCATGAGCGGATCGCAAGAGCCCTGCAAAACGGCGGCGGAATTTAAGGAGTAAGTATGCCAAGAGCAAAACGTGGCACTAAAGCCAGAGCTAGAAGAAAAAAAGTATTTGAACATACCGAAGGTTATTTCCTCGGTCGCCGTAATAGATATTCCCGCGCCGTAGAAAACCTACACCGCGCTTGGAAATATGCATTCCGCGATCGTCGCGCGAAGAAGCGTGATTTCCGCGGTTTGTGGATCACCGAACATGCGGGGCAACGCATACCAGGTGTTAAGTCGAACATCAAATTGGATCGAAAAATTTTGGCTGATATCGCCATCTCTGATCCTTCGGCCTTCACCGCTGTGGTGAAAAAAGCCAGCGCCGCTCTCGCGAAATAAGCGGTTTGCATCAGCAAAATTCATTGATACTCTTGGGGTTCTAACAAGAACCCCATTTTTTTATGAGCATTCAAGACAAACTCCAGCAACTCAAAAAGACCTTCGAAGAAGGATTGCCAGCGCTCGCCACCATGGACGAACTCCTGCAATTCAAAGCTAAGTTTATGGGAAAGAGCGGGGGACTCAGTGAAGTTCTCAAAGGCCTGAAAGACGCCACCGCCGAGGAGCGACCGAAAATCGGCGCGCTAGCCAATCAGCTAAGAGATTTTTTCGAACAAGCCTTGAGTGAGCGCATTCGCCAACTGGAAGAAAAAGAAATTGCCAAAAAACTACAGAGCGAAAAAATTGATGTAACCCTGCCAGGTCGAAAAAAGCATATGGGTGCCGTGCACCCCTTGGTGCAAACTCAAGATCGAATTATCGATATTTTTACGCGGCTGGGATTTGCCCTGATCACCGGACCAGAAGCAGAAACCGACTTCTGTAACTTTGAGGCCTTGAACGTACCCGCCGACCATCCAGCGCGAGATATGCAAGATACTCTGTATCTAAAAAACGGCAGCCTATTACGCACGCAAACTTCAGCCATGCAAATTCGCGCCATGCTCGAACGAAAACCGCCGCTACGCTTGGTCATGGCTGGGGCCGTTTATCGCTCCGAAAGTGTGGATGCCACCCACTCGGCAATGTTTCATCAGCTAGAGTGCTTGTGCGTGGACAAAAACGTGACCATGGAGCAACTCAAAGGCACCTTAGAATTTTTCGCCCGAGAAATGTTTGGCGCAAAAACAAAAATTCGCCTCCGCGGTAGCTACTTTCCGTTCACCGAGCCTAGCGTGGAGGTAGATTGCTCCTGTGTGTTTTGTAGCGGCAAAGGCTGCAAAGTTTGCAAACAGACGGGTTGGATCGAAATTCTCGGTGCTGGCATGGTGAATCCGGCGGTGTTTGAAAAAGTGGGCTATGCACCTGGCGAGTATACGGGTTTTGCGCTCGGTATGGGCATTGAACGAGTGGCCATGCTCATGCACGACATTCACGACCTTCGTTTGTTTTACGAAAACGATGTGCGTTTCTTGGATCAATTTCTCTAAGAGGGTTTATGAAGGTATCTCTCGCTTGGTTAAAAGATTATGTGAATTTACCCGCCTCCGCCACGGCCGAAGAATTGGCCCAGAAGCTCACCTTTGCGGGCTTGGAAATTGAGGGACTCACAGCGCTCAATCAAGGTTTTGCCAAAGTAGTGGTGGGGCAAATCTTGGAACGCAAACAGCACCCCAATGCCGATCGCCTCTCGCTCACCACCATTGATGTGGGATTGCCCGAAAAACTCTCCATCGTATGTGGCGCGCAGAATATTAAGCCAGGGCAAAAAATTCCGGTGGCCATGATTGGCGCGAAAATTCCCAACGGCTTGGAAATCAAAGCGGCCGAAATTCGCAAAGTGCCTTCGCAAGGGATGCTTTGCAGTTTAGATGAACTCTTGCTGCCGAAGGAGTGGCAGAAAGAAGATGGAATTTTCATTCTTCCCGAGTCGGCCAAGATCGGTACGCCGTTTGCCGATTTTTTACAGCGCAACGATGTGGTGCTGGAAGTAAATGTGACCCCCAATCGCGGCGATGCACTTTCTCATTTTGGCGTGGCTCGCGATGTGGCCGCGCTTTATGGTTTGCAGGCCAAATTGCCAGAAGTGAAAGTGAACGAGAACTCCGGCGGTCCAGTAGTGAAATTGGACGTGCAGGAAAAAGATCTTTGCCCACAGTATTTGGGCCGGGTGATTGAGGGCGTGAAAGTTCAACCCTCGCCCGATTGGCTCAAAGCGCGTTTGGAAAATGTAGGCCTCCGTTCCATCAACAATGTGGTGGATATTACGGCCTATGTGATGCTGGAAATGGGACAACCCCTCCACGCCTTCGATGCCCGCAAATTGATGGGGAAGGGGAAAGAATTGGCGATTTCCGTGCGAAAAGCCAAAGCTAAAGAAAGCTTTGTCACCCTCGGTGATAAAACAGTGGAATTGCAGGATGGCGATTTGTTGATCGCTGCCGGTCCAGAAAAAACCGGAGTGGCGCTGGCTGGAGTGATGGGCGGGAAAAACTCCGAAGTGGAAGACCACACCGTGGATGTATTTTTAGAGTCAGCGGAGTTTCATCCGGTGCGCGTGCGCAAAACAGGGCGAAGACTCAATCTGCTCACCGATGCCGGATATCGCTTTGAGCGCGGCGTGGATTCGGGAAAAGTGGAGTGGGCCTTAGATCGCGCCACGGCGATGATTTTGGAGATCGCGGGCGGTAAGGCCTATAAAAAAGTGGGCACTCCCAATCAGGAACCGCTCCCAACCATGCGCCTACGAATTTCCGAAATCGAGCGCTTGCTTGGGAAGGCTCCGGACGTGCAGCGCGCGGTGCAGATTCTTCGCGGATTAGGAATTTCTGCAGAGTTAGCGGCCGGTGAGCAGAATGTGATTTCCGTGCAAATTCCCAAATGGCGCAAAGATATCAAGCGCCCGGTGGATCTCATCGAGGAAATTGCACGAATCTGGGGCTTTGATCAGTTGGGCGCCAAACTTCCACTCAATGGTTTGGAAGAGGGTGAACAAAAAGATTCTCGCCGCCGCTCGTACTTTCAAGTGCGCCGAGTGCGAAGACATTTGGCTTCGCTAGGTTTCCTGGAAGTGTTGAACTATGGATTTACGTCGAAAGAAATTTTACAAAAAGCCCACCTCGGGGAAGATCTACAACATTTAGTGGAAGTGGCCAATCCCGTGACTTCGGATTATTCCGTAATGAAGCCAAGTCTACTTTCCGGAATGCTGGAAAATGCGCAGAAGAACTTTGCGCACAACCATAAAGATTTGCGTTTCTTTGAATTGCGTCGGGTATTCGCCGGATTGCCGGGCAAAAAAGACCCAAAAATCGATACGGAAGTAAAAGAAGAGATGCATCTGGCGATGCTGCTTACCGGAGCAGAGGTGGATGAGTTTTGGCAGGGGAAAACCGTACCGGTGGATTTCTACTCGCTGAAAGGGGCACTGGAATCAATATTCGAAATGTTAGGGATCGGCGGATTGCAATTCGCATCCGGCGCGAAGGGCTCCCATTTCCATCCGGGACAGAGTGCGGCCATCCTTGTGGGCAATCGTGAGATCGGGTCGTTAGGGCGCTTACATCCCCGCGTAGAAAAGAATTTTGAGTTCGAACAAGATGTGTATTTTGCGGAACTGAAAGTGGATGGATTGATTAGCGACGAACGAAAATCCTCGCTCTTCAAACCCTTTTCAAATTTTCCCTTAGTGGAGCGGGATTTTTCCGCCTTGGTGGCAGAATCTGTTTCCGCTCAGACGATTCGCAGCTTGGTAACGAAAGTGGCTAAACCCTT
>CAYZLH010000318.1:0-3884 GCA_964478795.1 uncultured Bdellovibrionales bacterium
AGCCGCCTCCAATGACCAATACCGCACGGTATCCTTTTGGGGCTCGCCATCGACCTTGAAAATCAAAAGCAAAAGCAACCCCTTAGACGTGAAGTTTCGCGCCAAAGTGCAAGGCAACGATCCCCGTAACCCTGACGAGTGGAGCAAGGTAATTGAGCTCAATTGCCAGCTCTTCTATACGATCTAAGCTTTATTTTGCATTGCATCAATGATAAACATGGGAGCCAAGTGAGGTACCCATGCTTTTTCTATTTCTGGCCCAGTTTGCACTCGCGACCCCAATCACCCTGCACGGGGTGACCTTCGAAGCCGACTCGCTCAGCTACTATGTGGACTCCAATCTTTTGCATAGTTTTCGCGCCGTAGAGCCCGTTACTTTGCCTTTTATCGACGGCAATAAATTTCCTGTGCGAATTGATGGATACGTGCACCGCAATGGCAATATTTCCACCCTTTCCGTGATGGAAGATCAAGATATTTTATGGAAACGTCCCGATGGAAAGTCCGTCCGATTCGCTTGTACTCCCCGTTACTATAACGGCGCAAAGGGTCCACGGATGGTTAGTTTTCACGAAAATCGCCAATACAAAATGGGCTGCG
Organism: uncultured Bdellovibrionales bacterium; assembly: GCA_964478795.1. Taxonomy (GTDB): domain Bacteria; phylum Bdellovibrionota; class UBA1018; order CAIPTA01; family CAIPTA01; genus JAKFYM01. The sequence goes on from CAYZLH010000318.1 coordinate 601, forward strand.
ACACTCCCTATGGAGAAGAGTTCATCGATGCCGCCGGTAGTAAAATCACGGTTTTTGCATCCCTCGAAGTGAGTGACAAATTTGAGCTTCGTCACGCTGGGAAAATTGGTACCACTCAATTAAAATTGCCTTCGAATCCTGTAACCCTTTTGGCTGGCACGGAATTGAACTACCACGCCAACGGCAAGCCCCGTTTTTTCACCTTGGTGCACGGAGAGGTATTTACTGCTGAGCAAGGTAAGTACGGGAAAATCAAATTTACCCAAAAAGAAGGAAAGCATGTTTCCACCACTTTGTTTGAAAATGGCAGCGTGGAACGTGGAATTTTGGCCGAAGCCATTCAACATCAGGATCTGCCCTTCCAGTTGGAAGCAGGTATTGGCGTAAGCTTTGATGCAGATTTGGTACTCACTGGAATGATTTTTTCTTCGCCGAAAGAAGTGCAAGCCAAGGACTATAAAATCCTCGTGGACCGATTTATGTGGGATCGCCAACGCGGCTTTTATAATTTAAACGTGGCGGAAGATTTCTTTTTTGTGAACCCGGAAAACAACGACTTTGTCTTGGTGCCGCGGGGTTCGCTCGTGGGCTTGAATCTACAATGGGAAATCATTGGAATTCAGGTGCCCCGTAAACAGGAGTGATTGGCAATCGTGGTAGACAAAGATCGACCCTCTTCCTGGGTCAGATATCGCAAAGAACTTTGTGATTCCTGTGTTGCCAGTTGTTGCCATATGCCACTGGAAGTAAAGCTCCCTGATCTCGTGCGAATGGGGTTAGCCGAAGCTGAAGAAGCGCCAAAAAAAGTGGCGCAGCGACTGCAAAGCAAAAAAATCGTGGAATCCTATCGTGCGAAATTCGGTCTCTTTATGATCGCTCGCAAATCTGATGGTAGCTGCGTGTTTTTGCAAAACCAACGCTGTACGGTCTATGGGCAACGTCCAGAAGTTTGCCGAAAATTTCCAGTGGAGATTGGTCCAAGAGTGGGATTCTGTCCGTACAAAAAAGTTTAAAATGGAAAACGTGTGCGACGGTGGCTTTGTCCTAAAGCGTAGATTAAAACTTTCCCTGTAGTCGAAAGTTGGCAAGCAAACGATCTTTCTCCACGAACCGATCGGTCACCCAGTTGGATTGCGCTTCGGGGTCTTTGGGCCATTCCGTATGGCGACGGGAATGCACCAACACTCGATCCATACTCCCAAACAAAAACGTAAAAAGGTTGGGCGCCGGACCATCATAGGCGATCGTGATATCATAGATCGCCTCGTTGAGTTCGCCGAGTCCCTCCAGCGTGGCCACAAACCCTTTCGTGCGAGGGAGTAAAACATATTCTAAGTGAGGTAGGCCCTTTTTCTTGCCGAACTCTTGGCTCCGTCGAATCTTTTTGGGATTCGAGCGGGTTCCTTCCATAAATGAAATCACCCAAAACGGACTTTTGTTTTGGCGAATGCGGGAAAAGGTGGCCATTACTTTTTCTTTATCGGCTGTCCAGTTGCGTTTTACAAAGAGGCAATCCAAAAAGAGCAAGCCCCAGCCAACTCCTGGACTCCATTTCAACGGATCCTTTACGTACCACTTCAAATCGCCTAGTCGGCGCGATCGTGCTGCTAAGGAGAGCAAGATCGGAATATCGGCCATGGCTTGGTGGTTGACGATTACAAAGGCATTCTCGCGCTTCGGTAAAGTATCGCCATATTGTTCAATTTGAATTTGTAGCGGAACTTCCATCACCCAGCGCAAAAAGCCAAACCAGGCCCCAGAAATCCGGCGATTGCTTTCGCGAAAAAGTTTCCGAGAAAGGGGGTAGAAGAGCAAGGTGCACATTTGCAAGGCATTGGCGAGCATCAAGGTGATCGCCACTAAGGGCACAAACAAGCAGGCAAGGATAAACTTTGTAACTCTTCTCATGCCCCAAAAATTAATGGAGAAAGTGGCTTAGGTCAAACTCCAAGGTGTTTTTGTAGTTGCCCAAAACGCGGATCGGAAATCGAAAAAGGAAGTTCTAGCTGAGAGACCAATTTACGCCCCCCTCGCCAGCTCTGATTGAAAAACCAGTCAACGCCGAGCGGGAAAATTTCCGTGCCGCTGGCAGTGCGCCGAAAGCCAATCTTTTGCAGCGGCGCAAGGCGACAGGGAAAGGTATACATGGCGGTGGCAAAGTTTCCTAACGAGGTATAGGCCAGCACGCGTTTTCCTCGACTTTGTAGGATCGTGGGCGGGTGCGGAATGTGGGGATGACAGCCGAAGAGAAAATCGGCGCCGGCATCGGCTAGCGTTTGCGCCACCTGTAGCATGCGGCTCGTGGGATAGTATTCAAATTCGAAGCCCCAGTGGAGGCACACAATGATGGCATCTAACTGTTGGCTTTGCATTTCTTTCAATAGTTTCACTAAACCAGAGAGATCGGGGGAATTGTCGATTTTTTCCGGGGCTAAGTGGGGGATGGTGACCAAGTGCCGCTGCGACTTGGCCAACTCACGAGGGTCGTTAATGCCAAAAGTGGCGGCCAAAAAACCAATGCGAAAGTTTTTTCGCTGAAAAATGGTGTAGGGGTGACCGACCACGCCAGCGTAGGGGATTTGTCTTTTTTCTAATTCGTGAATCGTATGATCCACACCTAGATCGCCAAAATCCAAAGTGTGATTGTTGGCAAAGGAGAGTGCAGAAAAAAGTGATTCCTTCGATTCCGTTTGAAAGAGGTCGAGAAATTCTGGAGGGGAACTAAAATAAAATCGGTCGGGCAGATAAGAACGAACAGGCAAAGTTGGAGAAATTACAGTTTCCAAATTTCCAATGAGCCCATCTAAGGTTCGCAGACGATTGAGCGTGTTCGGGGTGAGAAAACTATCCCAATTCTTCCGTACCCACATCAAATCGCCAAACACGCCTAGCTGCATATCCGGTACCGGAGCGGTGGCCACCCAATTTTTCCACTCGGCCCGCTGCGTTTCGTAAAATTGTTGGCAGGCTGCGCTGGCCGAGGTCTTGTGTTGGCAGAGGTATTTGTGCAAATAGGCCAGTTTGTCAGACCAGCTCATTTCTAACACGCGGCCTTCGGCGCGAGCGCCCTGAGAATCGCTAGGTAGAATCGGATCGTGAAACATTTCTTAATTTTGTCACCAATTCGTCTATAATCCTAGGTGATGAGAGTCGGAATTATCGATTTAGGTACCAATTCTGTTCGCTTCGACGTGCATTCCTTAGCGGGAAAAGGGCGTTTGCTCCACCGCGAGAAATTAATGATTCGCTTAGGACAAGGCGTATTTCTCAAAGGATAAATGGAC
>CAYZLH010000319.1:0-3883 GCA_964478795.1 uncultured Bdellovibrionales bacterium
AAACACCAAAGTAGTTGCAGAGGCGTTTAAGATTCTCTGCATTCTCCGAAGGATAGGCGCCGTTGGCCCAGCCATGCAGTACAGACGGGCTAGTTCCGGCAATATGGGCCAATTGGCGGAGGGTATGGCCCTCTCTCTTTAGCTCAGCCAAAAATAGGGCGAGCGGAGTTATGTGCGTTTTGCGCTTCTTTCTCATAGGGGTCTCCATTTCGTTCAGGACCCATATTGGAAGCTTCGTGCCAAAGTTCTCAAAAATGCGTGTTCAATTAATGGAAAGAAAGTGGATTTGCGGGAGGTCTTAAAATAGGGTGCTTTTTTCGGAGGAATTCGTATGCAAAATCAAGCACTTGATATAGGCTATTTTAGGTGGATAGGGCAATCATGCCTACCATTTATTCCTAACTCCCTGAAACTAAATTAACTTTTCGATCCGACTCAGAAAAATGTCGTAAAAATGTCGTATCTTTCTGCGGCTCCGAACTCTTCCCTCCAAAATTCACAATCTGAATCGCGTTCTCCAAATGCGTAGGCGAAAGATGCGCGTATCTCTCTGTCATTTGAATCGTGGTGTGACCTAAGATTTTTTGTAGATCATAGATATTTCCACCCTTCATCATGAAGTGCGAAGCAAAGGTGTGACGAAGATCGTGAAAGCGAATCAGGGTTTGAAATCCTGCGCGCCTTTGCGCTGCATGAAAATCTCGGTAGATATGATGAGCATCCACTTGGCTGCCATCTTCTTCACAAAACACAAACTCGCTTTTCTGCTCTTTCCACAAAGGCCAGAGCAATTCGAAAATCGCCTCGTTCATCGGCACGATTCTTTTTCTTCCGGTTTTGGTGCGATCTTGCAAACCGTAGCGAGAAACAGATCTGGTGATTTCCATTTGTTTTCGCTGAAAGCTCACACGATCCCATTTCAAAGCCGCAATTTCTCCTCTTCGCAATCCTGTATTCAGAGCCGTTACCCAAATCGGATAACGGTGATGACGAAGATTGGCTCGAAGAAATTGTTCGATCTCAGAATCAGTCCAATAGGTATCCACCACGGTTTCACCTTTCAGGGGTTTTAGGCCCACAAAAGGATTCCGGTGAGAGAACTGCCAGAGCACTGCATCGTTCATGATTCCTTGAAGCAATCCGAGAACGCCGTTGATGGTTTTCGGGCTTCGACCTTTGCTGATAAGGGAAAGAAGGATTTGGTTTCCGTGTTCCAAGCGAAGGCTTCGCGTTGGCACATCTTTCAGAATAGGAAGTATGTGTAGACGCAAATCGCTTTCGTAATTGGATTGGGTGCTAGGAGAGAGGCGAGCTGCCACTTTCTCACGCATCCATTTTTCCACAAATTCGCCAAAGGTGAGGGAATCTTGAATCACAATGCCCGTGATCCGGATTTGGTCGCGCTCTTCTAATTTTTTGCGCTCCCAGGCCTCGGCATCTACCTTGCGGCGAAAGCCCTGGCTCATTTCTTTTCCATCGATCCAATAAATTTTGGCGCGATAGGAAAAGCCGTTTTTTAACTGCTTTTTTTCAATCATAGTGTCTCCTCGTGAGAGGCACTCTTGTTACGAACCGCCATTTCAAAGAACGTCTGTTTTGGATTTAACATAGCTGGGGCCTTCCTAGTAAGTTCGAATTGAAAAGGGCAATACTTCACCCTCAATAGACCAAGCCACGGGCTCAGGCTGCTCTAATTCGCTTAACGTGGTTACAAGATGGAGGGGGTGCGAGGGGGATTTTTCCAAGTAGCGGATCAGGGACGTTTGGATTTGTGCGCTAGTGCATACAAAAAGCACAAATACGGTTTTGGAAGAATGCTGCCAGGAGCGAATGCGGTTTTCAAAACGTGCTCTACCTTTCAGGGAATTTTCTAGCTCCACCATCACCTTGTTTCCAGATTCATGAAAAACAAAAATGCCATCAGGAATTTCTTGATGAAAATGCGCGCGTAGGGCCAACTCGGGGATCCAATAGCCATCCCAAAGTTTTTCTAGTAAAAGCCGAGTTTCTGTTACCAGAGCATGATGCTCAATAGCTGATGGATCGATCTCGTGATTGGGCAACGATCCAATTAGGGATTGTTCAACGGCAATGGCGCGGCCGATCTTTGTGAGTTCTAAGATTTTGCTGCGCCCTAAATTATTTTTTGCATCTCGCATTAAATTAGCTTTCTTCATTTCACGTACGCGCCTTTTCGCTTCTTCATAACTACCCTTATAAAAGAACTTTTCAATTTGCCTGATCAACAGAAACCTCTGCTCGTAACAAAGCGTTAATATTTCCCGATCTCTATCCTGCAACTGCATGATTCCTCCTCATCGCCCGCCTCAAGATTTCTGGTTTTTTTCTCTGTCCGTTTTCTAGACCACCCGAACAACGTAGTGGGTGGGTGGTCTAGAAACGCCTTGGCGAGGAGAGAGAAGCAAAACTATTGATTTCTTTGAGGCGAGGCGAAGGCAAGTGGCCATAGTTCGTTGCAGCGCTCGAAGGGCGGGAAGGGTGCTAGCAAAGTGGCTGGTGAATTTCGCTTTAGATGCTCTGGCGATCTCTTCGTAATTTAGTTTTTGTTTAGTGAATGTTTGCATTTTTTCTCCATCCAGTTTTCTTCCTTAAAGGGAAAAGTTTGGTTCGGAGAATGCTTATAAACTCGATTTATTTTCTTAAACAGAGGGGGAAATGGTCGGGAATTGATGACGCGGAAATATAAACGACAACAGAGCAAAACAGAAGACAAGAGACGAAAGTAGAATGTAGTGGGTAACAGGTGAAAAAATACCCACAATTTTTTTGCGAATCTTGATTCGCATCTTCTAGCCCGATTTCAATTTAAGAAATCTATTAGCGGATAAAAACTTAATTTTTATGGACATGAACCGATAATATCTCATGAAGAAAATTATTTTAGTATTGATGTTATTTCCATTGATGGGATTTGGAGCAGCAAAAAATCAGGGCACATCATCCGGAAGATTTCAGTTAATTCAGCTTTCTGATTTTCGTCGAGATCAATTTCTTATAGACACTCAGAGTGGCCAGTTGTGGCGTATTACTTGTGCGGTGCAGGCTAATTCGGGAGGATCAGCAGAATGCGGTTTTTCCTACTGGTCTGAAGAGATAGTAGAGGGAAAAAACGCTACGTCGAAACAAATTGGAGAAATGATTCAACGAGTAAACGAAGCGAATAGGAAAGAATAATGCACTTACTGCTCGAAGTGGTGTGCCGGGTTATCGCCTGTTTTTTAAATTACATAATTTGAGCGGTCCAAGAAAAAATTAAATCAAATCAAAAAAGACTAGGTCTTCCATTCACCATAGATTATCCAATTTTTAATTAAGTCAGCTAGACCGAGAAGCATCAGTAACCCGGCTAATCCAATAATTAAGAATAGCCTACCGTAATTGCCATATGGGCGATAAATATAATATTTTTTAATGTAAGAGGTGAACGACTGTTGCCACTCGTCAACAGGCAGCAGGGAATGAGGTATTTCATCGATTTTACATTTTTCATGACAGTCGGAAACTACACCAAGGAGTCCCCTTACCAATTGGGATTCAATTGAAACGCATTTGCTATCAAAAAGGATCCAACCTCCTTTGCAATCCCTCCAAAATGTATTCTCCTTAGTTTCTTTAGGCATTTCAGTCTTCTCAATCTTGAATCCGCGATAGTATCGAAGAAACCATTCGTCAGTAAGATTCCAATGAACAGACGTAATAAAAAAGTAAGTTATCGGCAAAACAGAAAGAACTAGACCAGTCCTCTTTAGCGGAGTATTAGCCTTATTAAAAATTGAGTTTCTCAATTTTGTTTTAAAACCTGAAATCATCGATTCCTCTTAATTTTTTCGGTTTTATTTGTAGTCGGTGGGCCTCTAAAATC
>CAYZLH010000320.1:0-3875 GCA_964478795.1 uncultured Bdellovibrionales bacterium
AAGTTGGGGCCAGTGCTGAATGATCGGCGACATTGCCTGCGCCGAACTGGAAATAGTTTGTAGAAATCGAACAAATAGATAGAAGTACGAAATTAATTTTCCTGGCGGCATATCAATTTGCGTCTTCGCCACGATTGTTATCATGCAGATCAGAATCAAGCCAACGAACTGCGGGAGAGCAAACTTCAAGGCATTGAAGGAATAATAAATTAAATGAAAACTGCGAATGGAATCGGAACGAAGTTGAGCCTTTTTTTCTTCTCGATTTTGGGTGCCATATATTTGCATCAACAGCAGATTTTTGATCGCGGTTAATAGCTGCTGATTAATTTTTGCACCCTCGTTATTGAGACCAACACCGGATATACGAATTTTTCGATCAAAAACCTTCATCGGCAAAAGCAGGATACCCAAAATTGCCGCTGTGATTATGGTTAGCACCGGCTCCATATAAAACAAGCTTGCACCTAGAAGGAGTCCACAGGTGAGTTGAACGAACAATATTTGCAAACTTTGTACAAAGGCCGCCGCTGAATTGGTTCGATCGTTTAGTAGGGTAATTATTTGACTGCTACTTACCGACTCACTATGAAAGGCCCAACGTAATAACCTACCCCGCTGGAGATAGCGCAGCTCTTCCGCGGTCACTCCCTGAAGGTAAAGCTGTGCCCATTGAAATAGACTTCGAAAGGATCCGACCAAGAAAAAAAACGCCAATACTTCAATCAAGCCACTTTCCGGCACCCACCAGGGCAATCGCACGATCGCCTGTTGCATCACGCCAATAGCAGTTAGAAATGCTTGGAGACTGTAGGCAAATGCAACTTCGATAGCATAAACAAATACACCGACGATAATCCCAAACAAGAAAAGCCAAAAAACCTTAACCCCTAAAAAAGATATGATCTTTTTGAACAGTTCAGGATTTAGGGATTTCAGGTTCATATCTATCCGTTAGACTACTTTCTAACGGCCCATATTTAGTAATTCTCGATTAGAGTCTGACAAATTAGCCGGAACAAAGTTTTTGTCGCGATTGATCTTCACTATATTTCGCAAAGATTTTTCAATTCGATTTTCAAACTTTTCAATGTCGGAGTTCAAGATCGGCTTCGGAAAATTAAAGTCATTAAATAAATTTCTTTCTTTTACCGGCAATCCAAACATTCGGTAGAGACTTCTCAAGCTCTTGCGATAAACGAATTCAAAATACAGAAGATTTTTCATTACGGGATACAAGATCCAACGGGGAACCTTTGCCGTCCAAGGTTTAAACACCAATTTATAGTTTAAGAAGGTAATGAAGTTCGAAGAATGGTAATGCAAAAACCAGGCGATAAATTTTGGGTTAAAAAATCGAATTCCCGAAAGCGCCTTATCCACTAGAACCTTGCTATTATGTCGAGTGGCTTGAACGTCAGTATTCGTCAAGGATCCCAAAGAGGGATATAATTTGTTCATCTCCCTCAACTCATCGCTATGCTGAGTTCCATGAATGTCCGTGGCGATTGTTCCTTCAGCTATACCGACGTTGAGCTGGTGGGTGACACAGTCATCGCCCAGTGGCTTTTCGTAATACGTACGAGTTGCCTCATAACGCATTAAAAACTCCCAAAAAATCACATCCTTGATGGGAGAGCCGTTAAGATTGATAAAGTTGTCTTTCTCTGAGCCACGATCGGAAATTGCGATTAGATATTTTTCTTCGTCTTCTACTGAAGTACCAATCATACCCGTCTGTTGCCCGTATTGATAAAGTGGTGTGCCCGGAAGAGGAAGCGCGTGGAAAATGGCAATTCCCAGCTCTCCGGGAGGAGTGCCGATCATTCTCGCCATTTTTCCTAAATAACGGCCGGTCTCCATCGCTGTCTGATCATCTTCACCCGGCATACCCGCCATCACGGCAAGGGGAGAATACATTCCAAGTTCGTAGCAACTCTTCACCGCCTCGTAGACTTGTTCTACGGTAAAGCGCTTTTCCATCAAATCGAGAATCTTTTGGCTACCGGACTCCACGCCAAACTTTAAGGCCGAACAATTGTGGTCATAGTAGAACTGGGCGTCTTCTTTTTGCACTGAGATGCAACGCACACCAGAGGCAATCCAAAACATTCCGTGTCTCTTCATTGTCTCGGCAACGGCGCGAGCATGTTTTTTGTCGGAGCCAAAATTTTCATCCAAAATGTGAATGAATCCCACTCCGTATTTCGTCTTAAGAATTTCTAAGTGCTCATCCAAAGTAGTCACATTTTTGGTGACGTAACCCTTGGTAGACCGCTGACAAAATGTGCAACGGGCAACGCACCCTTTTGTGGTCCAAAGGGATGCAACGTTTCTACCAAGAGTAGTGCGATGAGCCCGCGGATCAGGCTTAAACCAGGCCGTTAAGTGACCATCGGGGCGAAAGTAGTTCTTAAAAGTCTCTGGTTTGGTCTTTAGGCCCAGTGCCAAAATATCGTAGTCAGGGTAGGGCATTTCTGAGCCAGGGATTTTTTCTGGAAATCCGGTGAAATGCATTTCTCCCGCTGCATCCAAGTAGGTAAGTCCCTTAATTTTTTCTAACTCTGAAAAAACCTTTTTTCGTCCATGCACTTTTACATAATTTAAAAACTCGACCCACGGAATTTCACCATCGCTCTGAAAGCAAATATCCACGGGGGTTTTACGCAAAATCACATTGGCCGATACAGCCATCCCACCACCTTGAACGATCCAGGCATTAGGGCAGACTTCGCGGGCAATTTTCGACAATCTCTTTACTTGTAAATACGTTGTAGAAACCGTAGCGCTCAATCCGATTACATCGGGCTGGGTCTTTTGAAAATAATCCCGCATCTCTTCATCGGTTGAATCGAGCATGTCGATATCGAAAAAATCATACTCACTTGGGGTAAAGCCATTCCGTTCCATCCATTTGATCAGCGAAACAATGGCAATTTTCGGCATGATTGGAAGTTCGCCGGTATCCCGGGGAACACCGATATCCAAGGGCACGGTGCATAATAAGGCTTTCATATTTGGGGATATTCGCAAGATTACAGGGGCTTTTCAATAGACAAATGCCCCCGATGGAACGCTCACAAAAGCCCCAACTCGCACACCTAATCCGCATTGCGTCAATTACTTTTTTTGCCGAAACCGCACTAATTTTCGATTCAATTCCATGCTTTGGTGAAAATACTCCACAGAAGCGCCTAAATTTGCGCCATTCTTAGCCAAAATAGTCACTTGCTCCCGATAGAGCACATCCCGATCGGCCACGGAACAATTTCTTCGGCTGGGTTCTTTTCCATCCGGGACGATCTCCAAAGTGCCCAAGAGAAGATCTCCTCTCACAAGCCCACGCTCCCAGCGCAGCTCAAATCCTCGCACGGGAGTCTTTTCGGCGTAACTTAGCTCCACAGTGCCTTGACCGTTGGCATGCTGTAAGTTCATTAGGCAATAATCATCGCTTTTGATCTCCAGGTTCGAGAATTTTCCTACTTTCCCCTGCATTAGCGTGACTGGCCCAAAAAACCATTCGGCGTAATCAAACTCATGAATCAAATCAAAAAGCACGCCCCCACCCTTAGCAGAATCGGCACTATAGGATTTTCGATAGTCTTGATTGGGGCGCCAATCCGGCAAGTAGGAAAGGCAGCGAATTTTGTATTCATGAAACTTTCCCCAATCGGCGTGTTCAATAAAGGCCTTAGTCTCTTTCAGTAAAGGGTGATACCGCAGAATGCAGCCGTAAAAGGGGCGAAATTCCTTCTTTAGTACTAGTGATGATATTTTCTCTAGATCATCTAAGGTATGTGCAAAGGGCTACTCGAAAAAAACCGCCGTGCCTTTCGCCAAATGTGGCGCCAGCTTTACTAAAAGAACCGCAAGCA
>CAYZLH010000321.1:0-3845 GCA_964478795.1 uncultured Bdellovibrionales bacterium
CCCAATACCTGCAGTAACGACCAAAGTGGTATAACTAGATCGCTTAATCACCCGTAAAATTGCATCCACTTCGCGATCGCTCAAAAATTTAAAACTAGAAACCGTCGAACGAATAAATCGAGACTCGGTGAGAAAAAAGTAGAGGGCTGCTGAAAATACGAAAAGTTGGATCAACAACTCAGGTGCCGAACTGGCCAGATTGCCGACATAACTTAAAATAAAGGATCCAGCCTTCGGCAAAAATTGCATCAAACCACCTTCAGGGGGGGTGGCGTTGAGCGAGTGAAAGATTTTTTCGACAAACTGCGAGACTGTAAAAACAATTTGTTCCAAGGAAAGATAAAATGAAGTTGTCTCCATCCTGGTTTCCGAAAGTTGTCTGGCCAAACCACAGATTCGAAAAGCCACAACGGTGACCGGAAACGAAATCAAAAGGAAAAATCCAAGCAAAATGATGGCCGTGGGAGTTCGTCGTCTTGAATTTTTAAATCCCCATTTACTTACCAGCCCATCTAGCGCAAAGGCAAAGAGTGACGCCATCAATAGCGGTGCAAAAAAAGGCACAAACATTAGGCCAAAGAGCGTAAAAATAATCGCCGTTAAAACGATTCGCACGATTCGATGATTCAACTCCGCAGATAACACTATTTATCCTCTTTCATTTTTTTCGATAGTTGCTTTAAAAAGCCAACGGCCACTTCCTCGAGGGCCACTTTCAGTTCCGATGGTCGTTCAGGCTCAGGCGCCAGCGTTTCTTTCGCCGTTACCAAGGCGCCCACACCCACAAAACAGGCCGCCAAAAAGAAACAGAAAAAGCTGGAAAACACCACGCCAGAAAAAAACAATCGCCCTTCACGGTCCCACTGTGAGCCGAACTCCACAATCAACACAATGGATCCCGCCAAAAAATACACTACGGCGAAAAACACAAATCCGGAAAAAACCGCCGCCCGCTTCCCTTTTTCGGCGGCGGCCTTAGCGCTTTCCATCATGGCACTGCTTTCCAAAAAACTAGTGCGGAGCGAAGCCAATTGTAAAATCAGACTCACCCACTTCATTTTCGTTTTCCCCAAAAGGAGCCCAATACAAAACCCACCGCCAATGCACCAAGCACGGAGGCCAGCGGATGTTTTTTGATTACAGTTGCTGTTTGATCAGCCAATTCCTTCGCCACATCTTGAATTTCTTCTAAAGGCGGAATATTCAGCTCTTTTAGCTTTTCGTTAATTTTTATTTTGCTCTGCTCCGCCGCCGCTTGGGCTTGAGCTTTTAATTCGTCCGTTTGCATAGGCCTCCAAACTTCTTCTCCATTATCCACGGTTGAGCGGAGAAACCAAGCGCCATGTCTCGATTAAGTTACGAAGCCGTGATAACTATAACAAGATGCCAAAAGATGTAGACACCCAGCACCATAGAGAAGAGTTGCGTGAACTTGTGCGAATGCGGAAGCGAGGCATGTACGTATATGCCCTTCCCAATTTTTTCACTTCTATGAATTTGGTTTTGGGATTTTTATCGATCCTCGCAGCGGTGGAAGGGCGCATCGAACGCGCCTGCTGGACCATTTTGCTGGCCTCCATTTTCGATATGCTCGATGGTCGGGTTGCCCGATTAACGAATACGACCTCCAAGTTTGGCGTGGAGTATGATTCGCTTTGTGATCTGGTTTCCTTTGGCGTAGCCCCCGCTTTGATGATGTATTATGCAGCCTTGAAGCCGTTTGGCCGTATGGGAGTTCTAGCGGCTCTCATCTTTGCGCTTTGTGGTGCCTTACGCCTTGCCCGCTTTAATGTGATGGCTGAAGTTTTGCCCAAAAGTTATTTTCAAGGGCTTCCGATTCCCATGGCGTCTACCACCTTAGTTACGGCGATTTTTTTCGCCCGCGAGTTGGGTCTCGCCATCGAGCAAAATTCTTTCTTTTTGCTCCTTACGCTCTCCCTCGGTTTGCTGATGGTCAGCACCTTCAAGTTTCCCTCGTTTAAAGATATTCACCTGCGCCATCGTCGCCCATTCACACCAATCGCCATATCCTTTGCGATCGGCTTTGCTTTAATCAGTTGGTTTGAAATCGTAGCCTTTTTGCTCTTCTTAAGTTACATCGTGTTTTCCCTTAGTTTTGATCTCTACCGATCCTGGAAAACCCAATGGAAACAAAAAAGAGCGTAAAAAAACCGCAAAAAACGCCGCGTAGCTCTTCGCCGCAAAAGAAATTTTTTCGCGTCGTTGTGGCCTATAAAGGCACAAATTATCGAGGCTGGCAGAAACAGGCGAAATCCGGAGGTCCGCCCACGATTCAAGAACTTTTAGAAAAGGCCGCCCGTAAAGTATTGCGCAAAAAGAGAGTGATTTTTCACGCCAGCGGGCGCACCGATGCTGGTGTGCACGCCCGCGCACAAACGGCGCATTTTTCCGCCGAAGTGGATTTACCGACCCACGTTTTGATCAAAGCGATTAATGCCCATCTGCCCGAAGATATTCGGCTATTAAAGCTGGAAGAGTGCTCGCCCGATTTTCATTCCCAACTGCAGGCGAAAACAAAAACCTATCGCTACTTTTTACTCAATACTCACACGGGGAAAGACCCCATTCACTGGCCGTTTTTGCGTCCCTATACCTGGTTTGTTTCGTATCCACTGGATTTTACCAAGATGCAGAACGCGCTTAAACTACTGGAGGGTAAACACGACTTTAAATCCTTTCAAAATCGGGGCACCGTTTTAGAAAATACAGAGCGTGAAATTCTTGCCGCTAAACTAATTTTTCATGGAGAAGACGCTCGCGAAGCACCGCCTTGGATGCCCGGTCCAGAGTTCGCCGCAAAGTTAGTAGAAATTCGCATTACGGGCACCGGATTTCTCAAACAAATGGTGCGAAATATTGTGGGCACCTTGGTGGAAGTTGGCCGAGGACGAAACGAACCAGAGGAAATACAGGCGATGCTGGGAAAAAAGGATCGTCTCGCCGCTGGAATGACCGCGCCAGCAAATGCACTATTCTTAGATCATGTTACGTACGGAGCGGACGATTAGCACTTCGGCAATCTAATCATCAAAACCGAATTTCATTCGTTTCCGTGGTCGTGGCTCTAAGGCCATTGTCAGCGCAACGAGAGCCATGTCTACTTCCACATGGCCGCGAATTCCCAACGACCCGTGGGGAATTACGTAGAAATCGTATTGGGCTCCAACGCCAAACTTCCAACCTTCATTAGAGATAATATTCGTGAAGGCATCGATAGACTGAAATTGTCCTTCCTCAATGCGATCGGAAGAAAGTGTGTGACCTCTTCTCAGTAGAGATCCAAAAATCGAGAATCTGCGTCCCACGCCGATTTCCAATAAACCACCGAAGTGCGTGACGTTGTCTTTCACGCGGGGAAATGGACCCACTGGCCCCACGTTCACCCAAGAATAGCTTCCGTAGGCATGAAGGAATACTGTTTGCGCGATATTAAATACCCGAATCGAGGCCCCCACGGTTACCCCTTCGCGATTTTCTTTCACGGCCGTATTGGGGTAGTTAAATAGACCCGCGCCGCCATGCAAACTAAAGATCGGTCGATTTTCCATCCCTAAACGCCAGTCATTAATGTCCAATTCATCTTTGCTATAGGTTGGGTTGTTGCCCAAGGGAGCGTAATAAATATTGTCCGTATTGGCGGGTTGCGGCAAATAAACTTGGTCAGAGGGAGCCTGACGATTTACTTTGTATTTATCTTTTTCCTGCGGGCCGGCCCAGGAATCTGGCAGCGATTCGCCATCGTCGCCCAAAGTCGGGGTTGGCAGAGCGTCATCCGGATCTTCCTGAGGTGGTGGGCTTTCGATTTCTTCGGGGTTAACACCATC
>CAYZLH010000322.1:0-3837 GCA_964478795.1 uncultured Bdellovibrionales bacterium
AATCAACCCCATTAAAATTTCATGGTTACGCCTGTGCCATAGATCCATATCTTACCACCGGTTGAGTAGCCCGGCGCTCCTACGTAGTTTCCCGGCAATTTTGTTACCTCGCGAGTCTTTAATAAATGTAACTGGGAAAAAAAATCGACATCGATCGAATCGCCGTCTTTCCATGGGTTTTTAATTCCTAAGCCGAATCCAGCAGTAATTCCATGGCGATTATTGTCTACGAAGTTGGAATCGGCCGTTTGGTCCGGCACCGGCGTAGGATGATAAAGATAACCGAAACGAAGGCTTGTATTTTTCAAATACTCACCGCTCTGCGGACTACGCCACTCGGCCCCCCATTTTACTACGGGGATATTACGAAAATCGGCTGCTTTCTGATTGGAGCCGATCGCGTACGAATTAATATTTCCTGCTCCATAGGGCGACTGGAATTTGCTCCACTCTACCCAAGCCAAATCGAGGCTAGTAGTGAGACGATCCCAAACTTTTACCGAGCCCATCAATACATATTCAGCCGGACTATAGAAAGGGACACTATTAAGCTCGCCCTGAACAGGAACAAAAGCTGTAATGTCCGCTGCGATCTTCGTCTCTAACCCTGACTTTGCCCGATACATCGCGCCGATTGTGAACGGGTATCCTCCTCGCTTTTGGTGGTCATACAAAAACGAAAAGGAGATCCGATTTTCGCCTCGAGCCTCAGTGGCTGTGGCCGTATAGTTAACATTACTATCCGAACGCAAAGTATAGTTGGTCGAGGATCTAGTGGTGGATCGAAAATTCAATCCAAACAAATATCCATCCCACGGTTCATACCCGGCGCCAACGACGAAAAAGAAATTGCGCGTAATATCGTGATAGAGTGGATAATAAGGGTAATTCACAGGATTTCCAGACACTCTGATCAAACTGGAAAATGGTAAAAAAATTGCTCCACCGAAAACCAACGGACGTTCTTTACCGATGGGAAATGCGCCTGCTAAAATCTGCCCCCCACCCGGTAAAACCCCGGCGGTGTCAAAAATTCCCCTTGTACCATTAGAGTTTAAAACAAGTGAGCCAAAGGGCTTTAAGTCCGGCTCTAAATAGATGCCCCCAAGGGAGATTGTAACATCGCGAATGGCACCAATGGCCGCTGGAGAGGAAAACACTTGTGACGGATGAGATCTTCCTTGGATATGACTAGCACCCCCCATACCTGAACTTTGCGCGCCAATTCCGAAAAATGAACCGACTTGCGCCAAAGAAACACTAGCAAAAAATAATACAAAGAGATTAAGCACGGAAACCCAAAACCCTTCGTAAAAATAATAAAATGTCGGCTAAAGTTCCATCTTCTATTTTTCGGGCCAAATAGTTCAGCGCAGGCTGAATCGCGTCTTCTTGAAAAAACTGACTCAATTGGCGCACCACTAGAGGAAACTTTGGATCACGCAAAAGTTCCGCCAAAGATTTTCGCGTTTCACGGCGATTTAATAGATCAGATTCGCCCTCTCCTTTGGCCAGGTAGTTCCGATAAAAATTCAACAATACTTCGTCGTCAGCTTTCTGTATCTCTTTGGCGCTCGTAAGTATAAATTTTTCTGAACTCGAAATTTTAACGGGCGAAACCAGCACGCCGAGCGGGATTAAAAGCCTTCCTAAGGTGGAGCTTTCATACAATCCTCTCTGCTCGGGCTCAAAAAGTGAACGCATGACACGTTTAAGCGCATCGGCACCTTTGGAAACTTTTCTTCGCTCTTCGAGCAGATCAGATACTTCCTTTGGCTGTAAATCTGGCTGAAAAAAATCGTGATACTCTTGAATTAAACGAACGCCATCGCGAATCCACCCGAGCCTTTGCGCTTCCACTAAAATCTTTACATAATTTCGGATTAGATAGCCTCGATCTTTCGAGGTCAATGCCCTAGTTAAGTCATTTCCAGAGCGTGAGGCTCCGCTCTTCAGATAGAGCCAAATATTGGGCACTTGCTCAACAAGCATTTGCCAGGCCCGGCGATCCCTGGAATCCGCGAAGACCTCATTGGCGAAGTCGCCTTGTAAATACGATTTATGCTTTTTCCATTTCTCTAAAAAACCAAGCTCTTTGAAAGCGTATCCAGCCAAAGCTTCTGAGCTGGCCGGATTCGAATACGGCGAAGAAAAATACCACTCAGAAAGAGTAAGGCCGTTCGACTGAAATTCTGCAGCCATTTCATTGAATAGTGTTTGTGCTAATTTCACAGCAAAATCTACGACTACACTTTCTCCGAGCGACGACTCCGCTGCTTGAATCCATGTTTGTATTAAAAATTCTTCAAACGTTTCTTCGCCACCGTTATGGGGCAAGGAAATAGATCGGTGTAAATTAGAAAAACGCTTGATTGCCGCATTGAACGCTAGAGGTTTTTGCGGATTGGGAATTAAGCTCTTGGCAAATGCAATTAACTCCGCCCGTTGATAGAGCTGCGAAACCGCTCCTGCCAAACTCGAACCACGCATAAGATCGGCATTTTTGGACCCCAAGTATTCGCGATTTAAATCGTATAATCGAACTTCATTCCACTGCGAATAACCAGGCACGCCTAGCGCTTCCCGCACAAAGTCGCCAAATTGTTCGGCCGTTACTTTTTCCGACGGCTTTCTACCGGTTTGGGCCAGATAGGCCATTAAGTATTCTTCTACCGAGTAGCCAGAAATACCGAGCGCAATTTGAGCCCGTAAGACATATTCTGTGGCTCCGGAGATCACTCTTGGACCATTCCCAGAAAACCAGCGGGCCAAGGCGGGCAGAAAATCATCGTGCGGCTGGTGAAACTCTTCCACTAGTGCCGCTAACTGCACAATTGGGGCATCATTACCCCCTTCTTTTCTAAACAACTTTTTATAGGCGATTTGCCGACGCTCTTCTGGAGTAAGTTCCACTTGCTCCTCGTCTTCCGGATCCGCATTCAGCTTTGGATCAATTTGCTCTCCGCGGACGGCTCCGTTTTCTAAATAGAGCGAAACAAAGACGCCCTTTTCATTCATATGATCGAGGTATTCTTGCAAGTCGGTCTGATTCAATCGAATTTCACGAACTCGATCCGCGAGCTCTAGACCTCTTCTAGCCACCGTCTTGCCATCGACATTTTTCTGCAAAAAGGCCGCCCACTTTTTCACATTTTGCGCAAAATCCTTATCCGGATTGGCTGAGGGATCACGAAAGATTTCTCCTAGATCTTCATAGGTATCGGGAAAACGCTCCTGATATACGAGATCAGAAAGCCCCGGCAAAACCTGGGGCCAAACTTCTCGACCATGCTGAAGAATATCGCTGATCAATGGCAGGGAATCTTGAAAAGATGGATTACGAATAATTTTGGCTAGCAATGGTAGTAGGCGATCCAAGCGACTTTCACCGTTGGAACCCTCCTCAAACCAGGGCCGCAAACTCTCCCGTAGGCCTTTGGTATTTGCGGAGCCCAACACCAAATTCATATTTTTTAAAAATTCGGGAAACTCATCGTTGGTGAAAAGTTTGCGAACTTCCTCCAAACTTCCGTCATAGTTCGCACATTGGAATACAGCGCGAAAGTTGTCGCGGGTGAGCAGCTCATCAAAATTTAGCACCACACCCTGGCAATAACGAGCACGTAAGGCTTCAAGATCGGCTCCCTCAGGGCTCGTGATTCTCGGCAAAAAAAGCTGAGGGTCTTGGTTAGTGCCACAGGCGAAAAATGACAAACAAAAGATCCACCAAAGTTTTTTCATTTCCCCCCCAAAAAAATTAGGTGAGGAACGCTATCAAAGGCAGCCAGTGAAAGCAAACAACGACAATTTTTCGACGAGATAATTTCTTTTTAATTT
>CAYZLH010000323.1:0-1457 GCA_964478795.1 uncultured Bdellovibrionales bacterium
TGTCCGACGCCACGATTCGTTGAGCATTGCCTTCAAAGTCGTGTCTAAGTAGTTGCACTCCCGCCGCATTTTCGCCGCCGTGGCAAGTATAACAGGTTTTATCAATCACATTGGCTTGGTAGAGCGCAAAGGCGGGGGGATTAGGCGACCTGAGCACCGTCGCTAACTGTTGCTTTCGCTTGGCTTCCTCAGCGGGATCTTGCGGATCTTTTTCCGTTGAGGATTGGTGAATTTCTTCTACGGGAAGACCCTGGCCCAGCCGTGGATCATAAAATAGGCGCAAAATTTTTCGATTATTGTCTTCCACGATCAAAAGCGATCCATCAGGAAGTTCTGTTAAGCCCACCGGGCTGCCAAATTTTTGTTCACCCTTTGTGTCCCAACCCCAAACGATACTTTGTGGCTCACCAGTGGGAAGTCCATTGGCATCGCGCTTATAGGCCACGATTCGGTGGCCTTTGGGCTCATACCCGTGGAGGGAAATTAACATTCGACCACGATACCACTCGGGGAAGAGCGTGCCTTGATAGAAATGAAATGCTAAGGGCGCGGAATGTGGAGGAAGTAGTAAATGGGGAGGAGCATATCCACTGCAGTCCATGTATTTCCATTCAGGATTATTGCGATTGCGATCAAAACAGTAGGGCCAGCCGTAATGTTTACTCTTTTCAATAATATTCATTTCATCGTGAGGTAAGTCTGAATTTGAAAATTTG
This sequence comes from uncultured Bdellovibrionales bacterium, assembly GCA_964478795.1. Classification (GTDB taxonomy): domain Bacteria; phylum Bdellovibrionota; class UBA1018; order CAIPTA01; family CAIPTA01; genus JAKFYM01. The sequence continues at coordinate 717 of CAYZLH010000323.1, forward strand.
GCATCGATTTCATGAATCGCATCGCGCGAATTTTCTCCCTGCATGAGTAAATTTCTTTTTTCATCGAAGACGAGGGCCACCGAATTGCGCAATCCCTTGGCATAAACTTCAAATTTTGGATCAATCTTACCATTAGCCAAAAACTGATATTTGCGAATTTGCGCCTGGCCCTTTTGAAAATTTTCGGCCTCGGGGCAAGATTTGGCGCGGGCCCCAGTGATTCCCGATTTTTTGCAAACGTTGGTGGCGGAGCCGACGTTGATATAGACGTTGCCATTTTTATCGAAGGTAAAGGCCTTTAGCGGATGTAGGCCTTGTGCCGGAAGATTCGGAATTAATACTTCAACGGTATTTGCGGGTCGAGGGGCGGTTGGATCAAAACGGAAAAATCCCCTAGTGGCACCTACGTAAAATTTACCATCCTTACCCCTAGTGATTTGGTGCGGGCGATTCACGATTTCTCGCCGAGGATCTTTTTCAGGAAATGATTTTCCATTGAGCAATTCTCGCAGCTCAGATTTTCCTGCCGACATTCGCAGGAGCAGGATTTTGCCATCATAGGGATTCCACGATCCTTGATCGACCACGATTACTTCTTGAGCATTGATCACGGCAGCTGTGCGGGGTTTTTTTAAGAGACTTCCTTCACTGACCAGACCCACGCAAAAACCCGCCGGAGTTTTTACATCAATTTTCGGGTATCCATCGCAATCGCCAAGAATTCGATATTTGCTAGTCGAG
>CAYZLH010000323.1:1467-3831 GCA_964478795.1 uncultured Bdellovibrionales bacterium
TTACGCGAGAAAAAATTTACGTACCGCACGTAATCGTCGGGATCCATCCAGGAGAATTCACCTTGCTCCATTTGGTAATCAGAGTAATCCGTAATCTTTTGCGAAGTACAACTGATGAAGAGCAAAACGATAATTGGTATGAAAAATAATCGAATCATCCCTCAATGTTAGGAGAGGAGATAGAAAAATTCTATCGGCAAATATCGATAGCGCGGGTGTAGCCTTGAATTTTTGCTAAGGGCGCGTTGGTATAACGTAAGACCGACCAATAGCGCGCACCGCCCAGCCATTTGTTATTAATTCTCCCAGCTAGGCGTTGATCATTGCCTACCCAGCGATTCAGAATGCGGAGGCCACAGCTTAAGTTCTTTTTGGGGTCATGAATTTCTTGGGCGGTTGCAAAACCGCAGCCATAGGCATTGGCACTCTCAATCGAAAGCTGTAAAAGTCCACGGCTGATCACTGGGTTTCCTTTGGCATCGTTAAAGGCTTCTTGATAGCTCGTTTCCGGACGATGGCCGCTTTCGAACTCGGTCATGGATGAAAGTAGATAAACCCAAAAATTTTTCTTTTGGGCTTTGCTGAGATTTGCATAGTTCGGACAAAATTCGTGAACGTCGCTGGGATTTTTCGCCAAAAGGTTGGCCCCCAACGTTTCTAGAGAAGTATAAACGTGCTTGCTCCATTCGACGCCATCGCGCTGCGAGTTCTCCCAGCGGGCCCGGATTACAGTTTCATCGGTTGGTGGTGGAGGGAGCGGAGTGGGCTTTTTCCCAAAGGCATGGGCGTCGAAGGTGAAAAGGAGGCAAAAAAGGAGAAACGTGAGGATCTTCATTGTTAATAAATATTAACAATGAATAACGCAAAGCGTAATTGTCTCTCCGAGGATACAGTGGGGGATTCCCTAGTCTCTTAGAAAATATCGTCGCGGGAAGGAGGGCCTGAAGGAGCTCCGCCATGTGCGTAATCTTTAAAGGTAGTAAATTGACCCATCCAAGCCAATTTCACTTCGCCCGTATTTCCGCTTCGGTGCTTACCAATGATCAATTCTGCTTCATTTTGGAGCTCAGGATTGTCTTTATCGCGGTGAATGAATAGCACGATATCCGCATCTTGTTCGATGGCGCCGGATTCACGCAAATCCGAAAGTTGTGGCTTTTTCTTTTCCCGTCGCTCAACTTCCCGGCTTAACTGTGAGGCCGCAATTACGGGCACGGCCAATTCTTTGGCCAAGGATTTTAAGCCGCGAGAAATTTCGGCGATTTCTTGTTCGCGGCTGGATGAACCCATTCGCGTGCCCAATCCACGCATCAACTGCAAGTAGTCCACGATTACCAAACCTAGGCCATGCTGGCTTTGAATTCTGCGGCAGCGGCTCTTCAACTCGAGGATATTCAAGGCCGGCGTGTCGTCTAGATAGAGATTGGCGTTTTGCATTTCGCCGGCAGCACGTTGCAAATGTTTCCAATCTGATTCATGCAGGCGCGACGCGTTTTTCAAGCGATTGGCATCGACTCTAGCTTCCATGGATAGTAGGCGCATCGTGAGTTCCGCCTTGGTCATCTCCATAGAGAAAACAGCCACACTCGAACCCGACTGCATGGCCGCGTTCAGTGCTGTATTCAGCATAAACGAAGTTTTTCCCATTCCGGGACGAGCGGCGATAATGATCAACTGACCGGCATGCCAACCCATGGTTTCGTGATCTAAATCGCGGAAACCGCTTGGCACTCCGATAATTTTGGTGTTTCGTGAGGCCGCTTCTTGTAGCTGGTTAAATACTTCCAGCATCGAATCGGAAAGCGAAGAATAGGTAGTTCTCTGCCGATCAGAAGTAGCTTCCAGAAGTCGCTTTTCGGTTTCTTCTTTAAATGTCTGGTGGTCTTCCACACCCTCGTAAGCTTTGGTCGATTGCTCGGCACAAACCTGAATGATTTTTCGTTCGCTGCTCTTTTCTTTTACGATTTGCGCATAGGCCGCGAGGTTAGTGAGTGAATAGTCTAAACGGACAAGTTCGGCGATATAGGAAGTGCCGCCCACTTTTTCTAAGTGACCTTGAGCAGCGAGCAAATTGTTAACGGTGATTGCGTCGGCAGGTTGGCTCTTTTGGGCGAGATCAAAGATCGCTTGGTAGATTTTTTGGTGGGCTTCTTTATAAAAATCATCGGCCTTTAGGCCAATTTCGTAAACGGAATCGAGGGCGCGATTATCGAGTAAAATGCCACCGAGCACGTGCATTTCCGCATCTAAGTTTTGTGGAGGGACTTTTTGAAATTGGAAGGGCTTAGTAGGATTAGAATCTCTTCTTGTTTGACCAAGTGAATGGCCTAAATTTTCTAAATGGAAATCCATTTATCCCCCCTA
>CAYZLH010000324.1:0-3814 GCA_964478795.1 uncultured Bdellovibrionales bacterium
TTCCGATCGGGGTAAAAAGTCGGCCCTCAAGTCCAGGCAGCGCGAACAGGGGAATAAAAACCAGAATAACAAGGACTGTGGCCAGTACGATTGAATTACGTATTTCGCTCGACGCCTTGTAGATGACTCGGAGGGCAGGCTCAGGGACCTGTTTTTCCCTATTTTCTCGGAGCCGTCGGAATACGTTTTCCACATCGACAATGGAATCATCAACCAATTCGCCAATTGCAATAGCCAAACCACCCAAGGTCATTGTGTTCACACTGAGACCAAACAACTTGAACACAATGGCGGTCACCACGAAGGAGAAGGGAATTGCCGTTAGCGTGATAATCGACATTCGTAAGTTTGCCAAAAATAGAAAAAGGATACCAAAAACGAGTACTGTGCCGAATTTTAGTTTTCCCTTAATTCCATCGATGGATGACTGGATAAAATTCGCTTGTTTAAATACATCTGGATTTACGATCACACCCTTTGGCAACGAAGGGCGAATCTCTTGAATGGCTGCAGAAATTTCATTAGTTATCTTTACTGTATCGGCGCCTGGTTGTTTTTGGATCGTTACCACTACCGACGGCTTGCCATTAAAACTTCCATCTCCCCTTTTGAGGCGAATCCCCTCTTGCACTTCAGCGATATCACCGATCAATACGGGTTTACCGAAATGCTGGCCAATCCAGGTTTTACGAATGTCATCGAGCGTTTCTACTACGCCAATGTTTCTCACCAAGTATTCTTGCCCATCTTTCTCCAAAAATCCGCCGGTGGTATTTTGGCTTACCTGGGTAAGTTCTTTGTCCACTTGATCCATCGAGAGTTGGAAGCGATTTAGTTTTTCCGCCGACACTAAGATTTGGTACTGCTTGAGACCTCCTCCAATAGAGATCACCTGAGCCACGCCGGGGATTGTCATCAAACGAGGGCGCAGCACCCATTCGGCAATATTTCTCAACTCCATGGGCGACACATCATTTTTTTCGGATGTTACGGCGATCTGTTGAATCTGCCCCATCAGTGAACCCACCGGCCCCATCACCGGAGTGATATCGCGGGGCAGCCGCTCCTTTGCCAAATTTAATTTCTCTTGAACCAACTGGCGATTTCGATAGATATCCGTGCCCCAATCAAATTCCACATAAATTGCCGATAGACCAATGCCCGATTGCGAGCGGATCCGCTCCACACCAGGAATTCCATTTAAATAGGATTCAATTGGCAACGTTACTCGAGTTTCCACCTCTTCCGGAGCCATCCCGTGGGATTCCACCATGATCGTAACTGTGGGCTTGGTGATATCGGGAAACACATCGATCGGCAGCTCGCGAATGGCCAAAGCACCATAGACAAAAAGCAAAGCGGTAACGGAAATCACCAAAAGCCGATGATTTAGGGAAAAGCCAATGAACTTGTTCAGCACAAAAACCTCACGCGTAAAAAGAAAATTAAAATTTTAGAGAGAAGGATTAGGCGATGGGGGGGCGAAAAATTGCCCCTAAATTAACAGAAGAGAAAACGGCGGGAGCAAACGGATGAAGAACTTGCTTTTCCGTCGGCTGAATCACAAACGTAAATGAATTTTGCAACCAGACTGGGCTGCAGTGGGAAATGCAAATGCTATGGGTGTGGTTGGACTCCCCATCTTGGCGTTCAGAGGAATGCGAAGAGTGATCAGAATGCGAGCACGTTTCATGGTGATGGTGATGATCATGGGCACCGGTGTGCTGATGAGAATGATCAATTTCCACCGTATATGCGGAGCCAAAACTATTCAGGGGAGAAAAAATACTCCCGAGATAGAAAATGGTAATGAGGCAGAGAATTCCTTTTTGCACGTAATCATCTTGCAAAACTACTTTCCTTTCTGCAAGGGATATTTTCCAAAAACAGCCCAGCATCGGCGGGACTAGTCAGGCGCAAAAAGCGTAGGTGCGCAAATTTGTCTGCGCGAAGAATTTCCAAGTTGCGCTGCCGCACTTTCTTGTGGGTGGTAACCGTCCACCAAATAATCGATTCCTTTTGCAAAAAACTGCGCCGAAAACTTTCGCGATTCCCCGTGCCCTCCCATAGCTCCACTTGAGTATAAGCCCGATGAATGGCTCGTCTTACGGCGCGAGTTAAAGTGTGTAAAAAAGAGTAGTCTAGCCAGATGATCAGATCCACATCTTGCCACTTTAAGGGGATGGTTCGCGAATAGTTTCCATCAAGAATCCACTGTCGCCCCGCAATCGCTCGCTCGAGCTCTTGAAAGAACTGGGGATCCAGTTTTTGCTGCCAATTTTTCTCCCAAAACAGTGTGTCCATTTCCACATAGGGAAAGGAAAGCCTTTGGGCTAAGGAACGCGCCAGTGTGGATTTTCCGGACCCACTGGTGCCGATGACATTTATTCTTTGAATCGAACCGCTAGCAAATAGAGGGAATAGATCCGATGGTGTGAGTTCCATCGGATCAGCATAATTTTGGGAATCGAATTTCGCAATCGGGACTAGTCAAAGAGTTCTTCTAAAAGCGATTTTTTCCGCTTGTAGGGCTTACCATAATATTGGTCCGGATGAGGATTTAGCCGAACCTCGGAGTCCCGTCTCATCGGCTCTCCCCGATTGTCACCCTCTTCCCTAGTTCGCTCCAAGAGCTTATCGAGCTCCCCGCGATCTAGCCAAATCCCTCGGCAGTCAGGGCAATAGTCGATTTCAATCCCTTTTCGTTCGGAAATTACGAGTACGGCTTCTTTACAGGCGGGGCACTTCATAAGATTCTCCTTTGAATCTTAGAATGACACAGCAATTGGCAGTGTTAAAATCGATAAAAGAGGGGTTTCTATTCGCTAAAAACGAATGAGGAGAAACAACAATTCTAACGAATAGAACCTGAAACCCGCTAATCGTCGTTGCCGATCGGAATTTTTTCGCCGCTATAGAATCGCCAAGTTTTATGCACAATTAACCGCGCTCCGAGACCAAAGGAAAAATAGGCCCACACCCAGTGAAAGAATACAAACACCTTATTCTTAAACTGCATCAAAAAAAGAATATGGATGAAGACCCAAGTCAACCAAGCCAAGAATCCCGAAAATTCCAGACCTCCAACTTTTACTACGGCGCGGGAGCGACCGATTGTGGCCATAATTCCTTTATCAAAATAGCGAAAGGGTAAGCGGGCCTTTCCCTGCGCCTCTCGCAGTAAATTTTTGCCTAGGTGAGCCCCTTGCTGAAGAGCCACTGGCGCAATTCCAGGTAGGGTTTTACCGTCGCCATCCAAAAAACTGGCCTGATCTCCCAACACAAATACATTTGGATCTTCTAAAATACTCAAATCTGCTTGGACCATCACTCGACCGAAAGAATCTTTCTTGGTGACAATTTTTTCGCTGAGCTGCGAAGGTCGCACGCCTGCCGCCCACAAGATGGTTCTCGTTTCCAAAAATTCGTTTTGAATTTTTAACCCTTTCGCGGAAAGATCCGAAGCCCGGGAATTGAGAACTACTTCTACCCCTAATTCTTCCAATGACTTTTGGGTTTGCTGGGAGAGCTTTTCTGGAAAAGCCGCCAATAAACGAGAGCCCCCTTCAATCAAGACTACCCGGGTATTTTGCAGATCAGCCTTGCGATAATCTTTACTCAACGTGGTCTTGGCCATTTCCGCGATGGCTCCAGCTAACTCCACTCCGGTGGGTCCACCGCCAACCACGGCGAAGGTCAAATATTTTTGCCTTTCGTCGGGATTTTCTTCGCGCTCGGCTAATTCGAAAGCCATGAGCACTCGTCTGCGGATTTCTGTGGCCTGCTCAATATTTTTTAAACCAGGCGCAAACTC
>CAYZLH010000325.1:0-3813 GCA_964478795.1 uncultured Bdellovibrionales bacterium
CGCGATCATTTTCGGCCACACGCACGTGATTCGTTATCGTCAGTGGGGTGGGGGAAAAGAATACTTGAACACTGGTACATGGAACGAAGTGACCAGTTTAGATATTGCCGACTTCGGTTTGCAAACTCTATTGGCCTACGGCTTCATCGAGCTGGCTGCGCAAAGCACCGGTCAGCGCCCAAGAATTCGCTTAAAAGAGTGGAAGGGCATGTGGCGTCCGGAAGTGGAAACCAGCATCATGCCGGTGGGCAAATAATTTACAGCTTGGCCAATTCCTGAGCAAATCCCTGAGAAAATTCCGCATCGCTATTCACGCAAGGCACGAGCGTATAGTCTTTTCCACCAGCCTGAAGAAAAGTTTCACGCCCTTCTACACCTAGTTCTTCCAAAGTTTCCAGACAATCACTCACAAAACTTGGCGATACGATCAAAACCGAATACTCGCCTTTGGCCGCCAACATCGGCAGCACATCGTCGGTATAGGGGCCAATCCACTTCGCTCTGCCTAGGCGAGATTGAAAGGAAACTTGCCAGCGATCATTACTAAGTCCGAGGCGTTGAGCCAGGGCCCTAGCAGTGGCAAAACTTTGGGCGCGATAACAGCGCTGAGTGTAGACAGACTCACGATCACAGCAATTTTCCTGCACCAAGCAGCCGGGGGCACCTTTCTTTACTTGGCTCTCGGGCAAGCCGTGAAAGGTGAAGAGTACAAAGTGTGCAGGAGATAATTTTTCCCGGATTAGGTTGGCCAGAGGATTTAGAAAGAAGTCAGCCGTGGGAAACGAAGGGAACGACTCGACTTTTCCCGTAAATCCCTCTTCACGCGCAACTTTTTTGGCTTTGCGAATGGCGCCACCAGTGGTGGCTTCGGCATATTGTGGATAGAGCGGCACTAATACCACTCGCTCAGCTCCACTGGCTTTTGCCTTTGCAAAGGCTGACGCCAAACTGGGCTGGCCAAACTGCATGCCCAGCAAAACCTCACCGGGCAAATGCTTTTGCAGTTCTTTCTGCAAGGCCAAGGAGTGAATCATGAGGGGTGAACCTTCCGCCGTCCAAATTTTTTCGTATTTTTTGGCCGATGCTTTTGATCGACGGGGCACAATAATTCCGCGCACCAAAATGTGCCGCAAAATTGTGGGCAACGGAATTACATCGGGATCGGTGAGAAATTCAGTGAGGTAGGGGCCAACAGCCGCAGGTGTGGGCGCTTCCGGGGTGCCGATATTGTTTAAAATATAAACCGTTTTCAAAATTCCTCCACAAATCGTTCAGCCCTTGGCAGGATTCGCGCTAGGCCCAGATCGCCGAGATAGGTGCCAAAGAGCGCGCAGTTGTTTTCGCGAAAATTCTTTGTTTGTAACGCCTCGATTAACGCTTCCAACTCCACCGTATAGTGCGGGATGGCTTTCGGCCAGCGGCAAATTTCCCACTGCTCCGGACCGAGGCTGGAGGGAAAGAGCTTGAAGCGATCCATCATAAGGCTCTCGACCAGGGCTTGATCGTTTAGCGTTACGGCGGAAGGATCCACTGCTCCCCCTGAGATCCAGGTTTCGGAAAATCCGGCGAAACAACGCTGCGGAAAAATGGCATGATTCGATAACATTCCCAGCGCCCGAATTCCTTCGGATCTGGGAAATAAACAACCAAAGCCGGTGAGTTTGGGCGCGCGGTCGGGGAAAAATAAAGTGGCCGTAATGAGTGGTAAATATTCAATCTTGCTCGCGAGTCGGGAAAGCTCGGGGATTTGGGCGGAAAATTGGGAAAGTTCGTGGGCGGGCACGGCAAAAACTGTGGGCCAGGAAAAGTCAGCTTCCCGCACGATGCTGCCGCCGGATTTTTCTAAGTGACGCGTGAAAGCGGAGATCCATTCGCCCATGCCGCCAATGGGCGCCACTGAGCCTTTCATTTTTCCTTTCGTCAGACGTTGCCGCGTGAAAAAGCGCCCTAAAATTAGCGTGGCGCTGAGGCGATCTGCATCGCCGGCATAAATTCCCGTGAGTGCGGGAATGAGCAAAAATTCCGTAACTTCCTCGCCCAAAACGCGGGCGCCCCACTGCCGGATCGTTTCCCGGGGTTGAGGGCGGAGCGATTCGCGGTGGCGCAGATACTGCAAAATTACTTTCGATAATTTTAGGGAGGCGGAAACTGAAAGGGGCCAACGCTTTGGGCGATCGCGAAAGATATAGCGCTTTTTGGCGGCGGGCAGAGTGGGCACGAGGGTTAGACCCAAATCGGCGGCCACTTTTTCCACCACGGCATTACTGAGCACCGCATTGGCGGCGGTTTCCACTAGCCCACGGGAATTTTTATGGGTGGAGATGAGGCCACCCAGCTTTTCCTGTTTTTCCACAAGGCGAACGGTGAAGCCCCGTTTCGTAAAAAAGTAGGCGAGGGCTAAGCCACAAAAACCACCGCCGATGATTTGGATATTTTTCATGGAGAGTGTCTCATGCAGTTTGTTTCAAAGGGTTCGATTCATGGGCCGCGTTTCATTACCTTTACATCACCGTTTCCGCACTTAGATCGATTGCGAAAAAATTCGTGTCGCTGGCTGAGCTTTGCGTAGGCGTCGATCAAAGAATGCGCAAGCATTCCGCAAAAAGGGGCGACCGGCTTCCGTAATTTGCATCTTGCCGTTATCGAGCCGCAGGAGTCCATCGCTGAGCATGGAGCCCAAAAATTCCCGCGCTTCGAATTCTTCTAAGGGGGAAAGCTGAGTTTCTCCGCGGGTCATAAAGCGCAAGATTTGTTCGCGCTGGGCCTGATCTTCTGCTGTGAGCAGGTGACCACGATGAGTGGCGAACTGACCGGCTTTGATTTGTTGTTCCCAGATGGGCAAAACTTTTTCGTTTTGGTGAAATGCCGTGGGTGTTTCGCTAATGGAACTCACGCCAAGGCCGAGCAAGAGACTAGTGCGAAACTCGGTATAGCCCATAAAGTTGCGGTGCAGACGTTGTTCTTTTTGGGCAATGGCCAGGGGCTCTTCCCGTAGAGCAAAGTGATCCATGCCGATTTCCACATACCCATTGGCCAAAAATGCGGCGCGGGCTTGTTCATAGAGTGCGCGTTTTTCCGCGGCCTTGGGCAGGTCATCGTCGCTAAACAGGCGCTGGGCGGGTTTGATCCAGGGTACGAGCGCAAAACTATAGAGCGCAATTCGATCCGGACGCAGGCGGAGGGTACTTTCTACTGTCTGGGCAAAAATGGCTTCCGTTTGTTTGGGCAAACCGTAAATCAAATCATAGTTCACGCTGGAATAGCCAAGCTCGCGGGCGAGATCGGTGACCTTTCGGGTAATTTCTTCGGGTTGAAAGCGGTTCACCATCTTTTGCACTTCCGGATGGAAATCCTGCACGCCCAAACTCACGCGCTGAAAGCCTAACTTGCGGAGGGCTTGGAGTTGTTCCTTGTTGGTGCGACGGGGATCGATTTCGATGGAGCCCTGAGAAGTTTTTGGATCCCAGCCGGCGCTCTCCAAGAGTGGTTCCAATACGCGCAAAAGCTCTTGATCGCTCAAAAAAGTGGGAGTGCCGCCGCCCAGGTGAATGTGCTGCAATTTACGTTGGGCGAGTTCAGGCAAGCGCTCGCGATAGATCTGCCATTCCTTGAGTAACATCTCGGCATAGGGCAGGCCCTTGCTGTGATCTTTGGTGATCGAGGTGTTACAACCGCAGAAGGTGCAGAGCGATTCGCAAAAGGGCACGTGCAAATAGAGCGACCAGGTGTTGTTTGGCGCCTCCAGGCTTTGGTGCAAAGCTGTTAACCATTGCTCGGATGTCGGAGTAGTATCCCAATAGGGCACGGTGGGAT
>CAYZLH010000326.1:0-3812 GCA_964478795.1 uncultured Bdellovibrionales bacterium
CCGTGCCTTTTCGTTCTTTATCTTGATCTTGAAGTAAAAAGGAATCTGGCAATTTCGATGAATATCGTAAACGAGTATGGGTCATCGATTTGCTATTTGAAAAACTATCGTACATGAGTTCCGCCGCCCAGGCACCTTTGCCGATATTGGTGAACTGAGATCCTTCCGCACGGATCGCGAAACGAGCATCTTCTAGGCGAAGAAACTGATATTTTACTCCGCCGGTGAGCGTCTTAGATACGGCAAACAGAAGTGGAGCAGCATCCACCTGTACTCGCGAGGAGATTCCATAAATCGCTGTGGTGAGTCCCACTAAAAATTCCCGCGGATCCAAAACAGCACCGGTTTGACCGTATAGATATCCTGCGTACACGAGAGGTTTGTAGCGAACCGCCACTTCTTTTTTTCCCTCCCGCAACAAGTCATATCGACCGGGCAAATTTTTATTTCGCTCTTTTAGGTCAATCAATACTGCGCGGTCGCCCACGCGGATCAAGGCTGATTGGGAATGCGATTTTACTTTGGCTACACAGGCGTTTTCGCCTTCTTTGGTAACCTCAGCAAAACCGAGGGCCTCATTTTCGCCGTCTTGGGAAAAAATAGCCATCACTTGCCCTGGCTCGCAGGTTTCCGTTTGCGGAGTCAGCAACAGCTCTCGCGAATTAAGAATTTCCAATACGTCCGCGCGAGCGCCAGCGCTCAAAAGAAACAACAGGGCGACGATCACGTCACATCCAATGCGAAGGCGATCCAGCCGTTTTCAAACTCTTCTTTTCCACCGATGGAATCTGCAGAGATCTTCCACGCCACGGCTAAGGTTTCTTTACTGAGAAACGTGGGCTGTTTGGCTTCTTCTTGCAAGATAGATTCGCACAAACCGCCAGCTTGGTAGCGTACTTGAATCCGATCACTCAAATTCAGTTTACTTTCTTTTCGGCGTTGTTGAATTCGATTCACCAATTCGCGCATCATACCTTCGCGCTTTAGCTCAGGGGTAAGCGTGGTATTGAGTTCGGCCACCATTCCTTCGAGTGCGCCGGCCACTTTCCCTTCTTGGGCTTTTCGTTCGATCAACAAATCCTCTTTCTCTAAACGTTCCCCAGCCACGGTGGCAAACCCGGCTTTTTCGAAAGCCTGGATTTCTTTGCCACCCCAAGCGCGCAACTCTTTTTGCACTTCCGGCATTTTTTTGCCGAGTTTGGCACCCAAGCGTTTGAGATTCGGTTTTACACTCTCCACCACTAAGCCGGTACCATCTTGCAAAAACTCAATGGCTTTAAGATTTAGCTCAGAGAGCACTAGGTGTTCTTGGGCCTTTAGCAATTTCTGGTCCGATTCGTTGAGGCCTGCCACCTTCATAGCGAGTAGTGGTTGGCGTAAGCCGATCTTCGATTCTGACCGCAGTGATCGACCAAGTAAAATCGCCCGTTGGGCCACGGCCATTTCGAGTAAGAGAGCCTGTTCTTTTTCCCCTAGAGGCTTCGGTAGTGCAAAAATTTTCTCGTGCACACTTTTTAGTTTTTCATCGCCAAGTTCTTCGGGGCGTTTGCCATACTGAAGTGCACCGTGAAGATACTCGGAGAAAAACGGAGTGTAAGGGGCTAACAGCAAGCCAAATCGATCTAACACTTCAAACAAGGTGCCATAGGCCGATAGTTTATCGGCGGAAAATTCTTGGCCCTTGTTCTCCCAATAACGGGAACGGTTGAGGCGAATATACCAATTGGTAAGATTGTCTAAGAATTTAGATAAAATCGGAAACACGTTGGCCAGCTCATAGGCTTCCATTTCTTTATGATAAAGATTTTCTGTTTCCTGCAGCAGTGCCAAAATCCATTGATCGATTTTTGGTCGATCTTCTAGTTTGGGAGCTTTTTTCGCCCAGGTGGGATCAAAGCCATCGAGATTGGCGTAGGAGGCAAAGAATTGATACGAGTTCCACAGCGGTAGGAGCACGGCGCGCATGTTTTCGACAAGATAGCGTTCCGAAAAACGCAACTCTTCCGCATGCACGGCTGGCGATTGCATCAAGTAAAGTCGGAGGGCATCGGCCCCGTATTTTTCCAAGATGAGCGTGGGGTCAGGATAATTTTTTAAGCGCTTCGACATCTTTTTGCCGTCTTCGGCTAGCACTAATCCGTTTACCACGCAGTTTTTAAAGGCGGGTTTGTCGAAGAGGGCAGTGGACAAAACTGTTAGGGTATAAAACCAACCACGCGTTTGATCGAGTCCTTCGGCGATGAAATCAGCGGGAAACTGCTCTTCAAAGGCTTTCTTTCCTTCAAAGGGGTAGTGAATTTGCGCATAGGGCATCGAGCCCGATTCAAACCAACAATCCAAAACTTCCGGTGTGCGTTTCAGCGATTTTTTCCCTGTGCATTTCGGGCAATCGGTTACGATTTCCTCCACAAAGTGGGAGTGGAGATCGGAGATCTCTCGACCAGCCAATTGATTGAGCTCGGCCCGCGAGCCCACCACCACTTGATGATTGCAAGCTTCGCAGATCCAAACAGGAATGGGCGTGCCCCAAAACCGATTCCTGGAAATACACCAGTCACGGGCATTTTCTAGCCATTTGCCAAAACGTCCATCGCGGATGTGCCCGGGCACCCAATGGATCGTTTTATTGTGGGCTTGCATGCGATCTTTCACTTTTTCTACGGCCACGAACCATGAGGAAATGGCTTTATAGATCAGCGGAGTGTCGGATCGCTCACAAAAGGGATAGTTGTGCTGCAAGGTTTCTTGTTTCAGCAACTTGCCCTGATCTTTTAGCCACTTGATAATTTCTTTGTCGGTAGCGGGATCTTTCACGTGTTTTCCCGCGAGCTGAAGGGCTTCGGGATGATTCACTTCCGCAGTGTAGTAAGCTTCTAGGTTCGTGGGATCCACGAGCGTAATCTTTTCTTTTTGGCAGGCATAGAAGTCGTCTTCACCAAAGGCCGGCGCCATATGCACGATACCGGCACCGTCGGAATCCGAAACGAAATCTCCAGAGATGATGCGAAAGGCGCCCTGCTTGGCATGATCGGCGTAGTAGGGAAAGAGCGGCTCATAGGTTTCGCCAAGTAAGTCCGATCCTCGTTTTTCTTCCTGCTCTTTTTCTAAGTCGAGTTCTTTCGCATAGGCCGGTGCGCGTTCACGCAGTACCCACGCGAATTTAACTTCGCCCTGTGGATTTTGCAGTGGGTAACGCACGTAGGTGAAATCTTTATTTACGGCGAGACCTAAGTTTGCGGGTAGTGTCCAAGGGGTAGTCGTCCACGCCAGGAATGCTTCATCGGTTTTTTTCTTGCGCTGGAAAAGTACGGTCACCGCGGGGTCCTGCACGCTCTTATAGTTTTGCGAAGCTTCGAAGTTGGAGAGCGGCGCCGTGAGACGCCAAGAGTAGGGCACTACCTTTTTGCCTTGATAGATCAATCCCTTTTTGTACAGCTCTTGGAAAACCCACCACACACTTTCCATGAATTCGGGGTTCATGGTTTTGTAGTCGTTGTCCATATCGGCCCAACGACCCATGCGCTCCACGGTATCGCGCCAATCACCGGCGTATTCCATCACGATGCTGCGGCAAGCTTCATTAAATTTACCCACTCCCTAGGAGCGGATGGCGAGCGAGCCGTTATGGTTTAGATTTTTTTCCCTTGCGAATTCCACGGGCTGGCCGTGGCAATCCCAACCGAAGCGGCGCTCGATGTGAAAGCCGCGCATGGTCCAATAGCGCGGGATAAAATCTTTGATGGGTCCAGCGAGTAAATGCCCGTAGTGGGGGCGACCGGTGGCAAAAGGAGGTCCGTCATAGAAGCCATACC
>CAYZLH010000327.1:0-224 GCA_964478795.1 uncultured Bdellovibrionales bacterium
AAATTTAGATGAATTTATCTTTTACTAGAACCAAGCAACGATTGTTTGGCGAGATAGAAAATCCCGAGTTTCTCTCTTTTGTATTCGAAAGAATTCAAACGGGAATCGAAAGGAGGCGATGTTATGATCCAGCGAAAAGCGATCCGTGAAGCTTATCCGGTGGTCTTGTTTTCATTCATTGTAGTGGGAATGACTCAGTGGGAAAGTTCTTTTTCTCAGAGCTC
>CAYZLH010000327.1:234-3812 GCA_964478795.1 uncultured Bdellovibrionales bacterium
AAACCATCCATAGAGTCCACTACCCGTGAGGACGGGTGTGGAATAAATAAAGATTTGCGTGTCCGCTCTTGCGTAGCTTCACTAAACGCTGCACCCACAGACGCACAGATAAATTAGTTTTAAACAAGTAAGGAGGTCACTATGCGAAACATGAACTTGCGTCGCATGGGGAAGTTGCCCATGCGTTTGCGCCATAAACATAAAAGACGATGTAATTTATGTGCCAAAATTTTCCGCGACACTTCGGGATTCCGAAGATTTTGCAACTCCTGCCGTGAGGAAAGCGAAATATTTCGTTTTGGCGATTGGCTCGATGGAGCAGAGTTAGAATCAGAGCTCGAAACGAAGACAGTTGCCTAAAGCTATCAACCAAAGAAAGGAGAATTTTTTCACCCATAACAGGAGGACCACGAAATGGAAAAAATGAAATTTTTTGGATTCGAACCGGACTCACAAATAACTAGAAAAGCTCAGCTGGCGCTCACCTATATTCAGGAGCGAGCGCCGAGTGACGCAAAAACATTTTCCTTCTTGCGCAAGGATGATGACTCTTACACGTGTACCATTGAAGTCATGTCGGCGAGTTGCCCGTTTACCGTCACGGTCACTCATAAGTTGGCTTCGGCGGCGCTCGACAAGGCAGAATTGGCCGCTCTTCGTCGATTGGCTCGGTGGCGCGGAAATCGTTACCTGCTTGCCGACAATTTTCCACGGCGAGAGCCTCTTCGCATGGCGCGTTAGCAATTCGGGCCTGAACTCTAGTTTGGGCCCGTTTTTCGTTGGAAAATCGAGAAAAGTGTTCAAGAATTTTTGGAATGGAATTCGCCAATGAACCAATTTTTCAGACGCTTTCTGCTTATGCCTATCAACCTTGGATTATTTACAGTTTAGTTATTCTTTTGATGTATCTTTCCTCCTTTGGGTTGCCCTTGCCGGAGGAGGTAACATTACTTTCCGCCGGATTTATTGCCTTTATGGGCAATCGCCCGGATCTATTCCCGCCTCCTCCCGGTGCGGGAGATCCTGTCAGTCCTTATACCTTGGCTGTTGTTGCCGCATTTGCCGTGGGCAGTTCGGATTTTTTAATTTATAGCGTTGGCAGATTTTGGGGAAGTAAGGTCCTCGACACCAAATTTGTGCGTCGATTTTTGCGAGAGGATTCGCGAAAAAAAATCGAAGGTTTCACCATGAAGTACGGCGCGCTAGCTGTGGGACTTTTTCGATTTACTCCTGGCCTGCGCTTTGCTGGTCATGTGCTTTGTGGCGCCTTTCAATTGCCGGCCTGGAAATTTTTAGCGGTAGATACCTTTGTGGTTATTTTGAGTGTTCCAACTCAAGTATTACTGATCGCTTTTTATGGAGAGGAAATTTTAACCTTCCTAAAAACCTTTAAGATCATAATTTTTTCTGGGCTAGCCATAGTTGGAATTATTTATGCCTATCGTAAATGGACAACTAAAGTTTGCGCTGTAGAAAAAGAAAAGGGCGCCTTTTAGCAGCGCCCTTGTTCGCTTGATTGAGATCAGAATTAGATGCGATCTAATCGCTCCATCATTAACGATTGATACACTTTTTCATCTTCTAGGGATTTTCGTCCCAAGATTTTCTGTGCTTCCGTGAGCGCGCTCAACATTTTGTCAGTACGCTTTTTGTCTAATTTCACGATTTTATTTTTGATCACAACAATTTTTCTTTCGTCGGATTGTGGGTCAACTAAGGTTTTGAAGAGCACCATTTTTAATTGGCTTTCTTCTTTGCGCAGTTCTCCCATTTCTCGCATCATTCGCTGAGATAGGCCCATTAGCTTTTCTTTTTGTTCGCTGGTTAGGCTCGGGGAATTTTGAATAATTTCCATGCCTCTAGCTGCCATAGGTCCGCCCATTTCCACTGGGGCTTGCTGTTTCGCCTCGTTGTCGACCTGTTCTCTCATGCTTGGTTGATGTGAGCAGGCGTAAATTCCACCTAAAAACGAAAATACTAAGGGTAGCCAAATGTAATGAATCCATTTTTTCATAATGCCTCCGCAAAATTTGCCAAGTGAATCGCAATTCTGGTGCCAACTCGAAATGGGGCAATTCCTGCAGGTCAGGAGAAATTTTGGCCGTTCCGTCTCAAGTCGTGAGACGTATTATCTCAAAGTGTGCTCGCGGAGCTGTAGTCTGGCCTTTACGCGGAGAAAGAGCGAGGGGGAATCTTCCCGCAACACGCCATCAGCAGCTAAGATCTCCCGAACCTGTGCGTCGATTTCGGCCATGGCTGATTCGACATCCAAAGGCAAATGCCGTTGATCATCTCTTGAGCTAAGTTCTCTTTGCTGCCGTTCTAATTTGTTAGTCTCATGTATTACTTCGGCAATCCATTCGTTTGACTCTGTATTTCCAGTACCTCGCGGGGCCAATTTAGCACTTAGCTGATCGCGGATTGCTTGCATATTGTGGCGTTGTTTAGCAATTGCGACCTTCGCTGACACTCTTTGACCTGCGCCAGCCTTGCTCGGATTGTCATTCTCCGGGCCTGCGGATGTTAAGCGACCCGAAGATTCTTGCGTGGATACTTTGCGTTGGTGGGCTTCCTGCTTTTGGTCCGCTGCTGTCAAATAAATTTCTTCGGGGGATAATTTCGTGTTTGGTAAAAGTTTTTTATGATTATTGTCGAATAATGTATTTTCCATCCGATGTTGATCCGGCACTTCTTGGCCCGCCGTGAATACTTTATCTCCTGAATTCTGACGTAAAGATTCCAGGAGATTTTCGTTTCGAATTGTTTTTGCTGCTAAGGCCACGGAATCTCTAGCTTGGGCAATAAATTTTGCTTTTACCTCATGAATGATTTTTGTCTCTTTCTCCACAACTACTACCTCGTGTTGAAGTGCGCTCAAAAGTTTGGGAAGTCTTTCTCGGTACTCTCTCAATGTTTTAAATCCTGCCACTCGTGAATCGGGTGCGGCGGGTGCTGTCGTGGTTTTCCCTCGGCCTCCGGCAAGTCCAGAAATGGAGGAGGGTGGTTTTTTGGGAGTGCTTTCAGGTCTTGGGCTCGCAACGGTTTTTCCTGGAGAAGACGGCGGATTTTCTGATTTAACTTCTTGAATTGGGGCCGGCCGGTCAAGGGTGGATCGATCTAAGTCTGAAAGAAAAATGGAACCTGTGGCTAGTCCAAGTTCTATTGCTTCTTGGTCTCTGGCAAGATGACGTTGAGCGGCTCGATGAAAGGTCTCTACGTCTGATAAAATTTTATTAAAGGCCTCGGCGTTGCTTTTCAACAGCAGGCGATTTTCGGTAAGGGCAGTTTGCAATTGGGATTGCTCCTGGAGGCAGCTCGATTGTGTTTCTAGATCGCCGCAAGTTTTTTTCATTTGCACCAAACGGCAAAAATTTTCACGTTCACGTATTTGTTCTTTCGCAAGGTCGCGCAGCTCTTCAATGGAGTCGATACACTTTTCAGCCTTTTCGAATACGGATCCCTTTATTCGTTGGACGTCTAAAACTCGACAAGTCCGGTGAATTCTGACCTCTGAAAGTTTGGCGTATTTGCGAAACACTTCGGCACCATTGCCGTCACCAATTTCCACGCAAGAGTCG
>CAYZLH010000328.1:0-3805 GCA_964478795.1 uncultured Bdellovibrionales bacterium
CCAAGACAGACGACCGATGATTTTTTTTTGGCAATCAACAATATTAAGAAACTTGGCGAGTGGAGACGCGCGAATAACGATATCGGAGCGACTTGTACCATGATGATGGTTTTGACCAACCGAAATTTTCGTGAGGCCAAAGAATATGTGAATTTAGCCGGTGAAATAGGCGCCTACAGGGTTTATCTGAAGCCACTGGAAATTCACGCCGCTGTAAATGTTTTGCAGTCGCCTAAAGCGGAAGAAATGTCGGATTACAAACGGATAATTGAAGAGTCTTTGCTGCTGGCGCGAAAAAAGGGCATCCTAACGATGTGGAGCCAATAAATGAACGATTCTTTTCAGTTTCTTGAAGCCGTGAAGAACGGCCCAAAAAAGAATACTTCGCAATTTGAGAACCTCCCCTGCTCGATCGGATTTATTTATTTACGAATTATGGTGGATGGCAGCGTGCTACCCTGTTGCGTGGCGAAACATACAGTTGGGAAAAATAGCGAAGCCAAGGATTGGCGAGATGTTTGGTTTTCCTCGGCATTGAACGGGTTTCGCGAAAAAACGAAGGGGCTACATACTGAGAAATTTCATCTGACCGACCCGGATTGGTCTTTTTGTAATCAGTGCCCTCATGAGCATCTAAATTTGCAGTGGCAAGTCGATTCGAATTTGCTTCCTACTGAACCTTTAAATTCGTAACAACGATTTCTACCCGACGATTCAAGGCTTTGCCTTCTTCTGTTTTATTAGAAGCTACGGGTTGTCCCTCGGCAAATCCAGCCGCTGAGAGCCGTTTGGTGGGAATTTCATATTTTGCTTTCATATAGCGAACAATCCAAATCGCTCGAGCAGAAGATAGCTCCCAGTTAGTATCAAATTTGCTGTCGGCCGGAAGTGGCGAGTCGTCAGTGTGCCCTTCGACTCGAATGACTCGATCGCCGTCTTTCAGAATTTCGGCAATTTTATCGATGATCGGCTGATATGTTTTTTCTACGTTGGCCTGTCCGGGCCGGAATAACTTGTTGGCCGAGAAACGAATCACCAATCCTCGATCATCGTAGATCAACCTTAGATTGTCTTTTAGATCGGTGGTTTGTAACTGATAGGAAAGGCTCTCCTCCACTCGTGTCGCAATTTTTTGCAATTCTGGATTTGAGTTAGGAATAACGTTAGTCCGGCCCACTGGATTATCGATCACTTGCCCCATATCGGTGGCGGGGTTGCTAAACACATTTACATTAGCTCCGGATCCCATATCCAACATGGTGCTAGGACCGCTAAACGCTCTGGAAATTGATTCCGTAATCTGTTTAATCTTTTGTTTATCTTGATTAGCAATGGAATACATCACCACGAAGAAAGCGAAGAGCAAGGTAATAAAGTCAGCGTAACTCACCAACCAACGTTCTAAGTTGACGTGTTCTGGGTGCTTCTTTTTCACTTATGGCCTTCTTCGTGGGTGCGATACTTGTGATCAAGGAAAACTTCTAATTTCTCTTTCAGGAAGTGGGGGTTCAGACCCTCTTGTATCCCCTGTACGCCCACCTTAATCAATTCGTTTCGTTGTTGTAAAAGAGCGGCCCTTCTTTTCACTTTGGTACCGAGAGGCATGAACACTAAGTTTGCGAACCCCACCCCGTAAACCGTTGCTACGAAGGCGATGGCGATACCCGGGCCAATCGCGTCTGGATTGTCTAAGTTTTTCATTACGTAAATCAGCCCTAATACTGCTCCGATGATCCCTACCGTAGGAGTATAACCGCCGATACCTTCTAGTAGTTTTCCAGCCACTTCCGTTTCTTCGAATTCAAAATAAGCGTCAGCCTCTAAGATTTCCGTAACTGTTTTAGGCTCGAATCCATCGATCACATACTTCAATGCTTTTTTAAATTTCTCGTCAACGATACTGTTGCGCATACCTTCGATTGCCAATACCCCTTCTTTTCTGGCAACGGTAGCTACCTTTACAATTTCTTCGATCAACGGGCGATAGTCTGTGTTCAATTCTTTGAAGGCGAGCTTCATTCCCTCGGTAAAGGCCCGCTTAAAGTCGGCCACTGGATAACTCACCATGATCGCACCAAAGGATCCTCCAATTACAATAAAAAATGCAGTGGGTGCGTAGATTGCTGTAGGTGGTAAGTGTTCCAGATAGGCCCCACCTACAACCGCCACAATGCCGAGGATCAATCCACCAATACTTAAAATATCCATTAGTTCTTCCTAGGTTGTAGGGGCTCCCACAACCATTGCCGCTTGTAATTGATAACACTTTGAATCACTTGCTCGACGGACTCCTTCACCATAAATTTTTCATCACTATTCATCAAAGTAATTAAGGTATCAGGAGTAGACTCAATAAATTTTATTTGTTCCGCATTGAGAACAAACTCTTTTCCATTGAGTCGATGTAAGGTGATCATTCTAATAAATTTTATCAGTGCCTAACCTTGATGGAAACGCGGCGCCGTGTATCGCACTACAACTTTCAGATTTTGCTCAAAAAATAGGTGCCGACAAAACTCCAAAGCCTCGGCAGAAGATCTGAAATCTTGAGCACCCCTGGTAACACTCTGAAAGGTTTTTTGCTCTTTCGATGAAAGGAGCAAGCCGATCACTTCCCTGGAGAACTCACCAGACGGAAGGGACCGAGGCCAGCGCTGAGCACTCAAGGATTTGCATTCGCCGTCCGCCGGTAGAGTGAGTCCCTTCATTCGCAACTTTTCAGTGAGTTCTTCCTCTAACAGATAAGGCCCTACTCGTTTAACGGCTCTTTGCAGATTCTCTTTCCCTAAGATTTTCTCCGCTTCATCAATCCGTAAATACCCAATTTCTGCCGCTAAGCTGGGGACCTCTTGGATGGCTAGTCCGTCCGGAAGTTCGGTGAAAATTTTAAAGGTCACGCAGACCTCCCGGCAGCAGAAACATGGCTTTTTGTAATTCAACTGGACTCTCTTGCTCACTCCATGGCTTTCGTTGATCGAAGTTCAAAGTCTTACCAAGAATTCGTGAGTAGGCAGAACCGGACTGCGGCAAAATTGGATTCCAAACCCAATGACTTGAAGGCGAATGGAACTTTCCCTTTTTCCCAGCGAAAAAGAGAAAGTTCTCTTCCAATTGCGCCAAAGCATCAAGAGCCGCAATTTTGTCCCAATCATTTTGTAAACTGAAGCCGAAAACTTCATCGGCGTATTCCGGTTGGCCCTCGTAGCGGTGGAGAAACTTTCCTACGACGAGGCCTAAATTTGCTAACATTTCTCGAACTTCGCCGGCCAGAAACGGATTATCGCACGGGTGCAGATAACCATCGGCCAAGCCAGTATCTGTGGCCGAGTCTTGGTAGAGGTGAAAATAAATACGATAGGGGTGATCTGCGGGAAACCGATTGATCCAGGCGCGAAATTGCTTTGGATCTCGAATTCCAAGTAGCTCCGCCATTCGCTTGGCGCCATAGAGAAGATTTCGGCCCCATTTGCTATACAACATGAGGCGCAACACCGGGTGGCCACTGGATCGCTCCAAGAGCGCCCGCAGTCCCTCCTCTGGATTTTCTAAATGGTGTAAAACTCCCGTGGCAATACAATAGTCAAATTCACTTTCTGGTAATTTTTGAAAGTCCCCACGCCAAAGATTTACCCGATTGGCCAACCCTCTCCACTTCAATTGTTGCTGGAGTTTGCGCAGCGAGCTTTCCGAAAGGTCTACGGCCCAAATTGTTGCCGTCGGATTGGCCATGGCCACCACCACGGTTTCAAAAGTGCCACATCCAGCCACCAATATTTTTGGATTCAGCTTAGCGCCAGCCAATGAA
>CAYZLH010000329.1:0-931 GCA_964478795.1 uncultured Bdellovibrionales bacterium
TCTATAGCGGTGCGGCCGCGGCCTTCGAGAAAAAACTGAGCTCTGGAACGTTATGAAGTTACGACTCGCCATTTGTGGCCTCGGCCTGCTTTTAAGTGCCTGTTCCACCCTTAGTTGGAAGCCAGGGCCGGTGGGAGAAAAAACCTCGGCTTGGCGTCGAGGCTGGACGGTAATTGAATCCGATCGGGAATTTTTTCGTTTGGAGTCGGGGGTAACTCCACTGAGTTACTCTGGTCCGGTCATATCTGGCGCAAAGATTATTTTCGGCTCGGATCGATTCGGTCTTAAGGCAGTTTCCAAGCAAACTGGCAAGGTTTTGTGGCAACTGCCACTTGCTAGTGTATCGGTCGTCCCCTTAGTTACAGAGTCGGCAGTATACGTGGGCACCGATTTGGGAGAGTTTTATCGAGTAAATGCCGAATCCGGACGGATAGAATATCAGGTGACTCTTAGCGCTCCTATTCAAGGGAGCATGCTGTTAGTACTTGATCGGATTTACGTGGCGTCCTCGGATGAGGCGGTTTCGGCCTTGGATCCGAAAACTGGTAAAGTGATCTGGACCTATCGTCGTCCGGCTTTTAGTGGAACCTCCATTCGCGGTGGCGGTAATTTGGCTTTTATAGCGGGAAAGATTTGGACCGGATTCAGCGATGGAGCTTTGGTTGGATTAAATCCCGAAACTGGCTCCATGGAAAACGAGCGAATATTTCGCGATAATTTAAAGTTTGTGGATGTCGACGCCCGAGTTTTGGGTTGGAAAGACCAGTTGTTGGTGGCCAATTACGATGGCAAGTTGCGCATGCTCCGCAAAGACCTGACCACGGTATGGGAATTTGAAGCCGGTGGCGCCCGAACTCCTTTGATTGATGGGGAAACGATCTACCACGCATCCTCCTCAGGGGTCGTATATGCCATTCAAGCCAATAGCGGG
>CAYZLH010000329.1:941-3805 GCA_964478795.1 uncultured Bdellovibrionales bacterium
CCACGGGAATGGCGATGATGGAGAAAGACAATCGGCAATATCTGGCGGTGGCCAGTTCGGAAGAGCGGGCCTATTTGTTTGCTGCTGACACGGGTAAAGTTTTGGATTCACTATTGTTAGGACGAGGGTCCGGTTCTTATAGCCCATTGGTAGCTGACCCGGAAACCCAGTCATTTTATTTGCTTTCGGCGTATAGTCGGCTCTATCAAATTCGTTTAGGACTATAAATGGATAAGAAAACGCTCCTGGACCTTGGGAACGTCGTGATTCAGGTAGACTTCGGTCCTTTTTTTGCCTGGGCCGCCGCGAAGGGCAAATTTTCTTCGCCCGAGCAGTATCATTTTTTTCTACGCTCCAGTCTTTTTTATGACTTTGAATTTGGACAATTGCCGAGAAAGGAGTTTTTTCGGCGAACGAAAGAGCTTTTGGGGCTAAGTGCCAATCAAGATGAATTTGAAGAAAAGTTTTGCGCGATATTTCCGGGATTGGTGCCTGGGGTAGAGGCTTTTTTTCACGAACATACGGAGCCTGTGTATTGCCTGACCAATACAAATGAAATTCATTTAGAATTTATTCAAAAACAGTTTCCAATTATGGAACGGTTTGCGAAGATATATTCGTCCTATGATTTACAAAAACGAAAACCTTATCCTGGTACCTATCGTGAAGTGGCCAAACTAATGGAATGTCACCCAAGGGAAGTGATATTTTTTGACGATGTTGCCGCCAATGTAGAGGGAGCTATTCGGGCTGGCCTAGACGCCCATGTTTTCCAGGAGTTTCAGGGACTTCGGGAGCGTTTGAAGGAATTTCAGAAAACGGACGATAGAGCGAATGAGGGGGAACTGCCATGAATCGGCCATATAAGTATCTAATATTACTGGTTATTTTTTCTTTCACCGGGGCGAACGCGTGGTCGATGGCCACCATCGAAGCAATCGGTGGAGCCGATACCGTGGCGGTGAAGCGTGAAGGGAAAGATGTGCAACTAAAGAAGGGCGATGTGCTGAAAACCGGTGATGAAGTGATTACTGGAAAAGCTAACGCCGTAGATTTGCGCTTTCCTGACAAATCCCTGATCCGAGTGGGAGCAAATTCCAGTTACCGCTTAGAGGAAGATTCTGGGAAAAATGTCTTCCATCGATTTATGTCGGGTATCGTGCGGGTCTTAGTGCCGTCTAAAAAAGAGGGTAGCGGTGCCAACGAGGTTAGATTTCGTATGAACACCCCCGAAGGTACTATCGGTGTGCGCGGAACAGAATTCGTCGTAATTCGTTCGGGCGACCAGACGACCTTAAAAGGATTAGAAGGTGAAGTCATGTTTGGTAAAGCCAATAGTGATTTTGCCAATGCAGAAGCGTTTGTGATGGTGAAGCGTGGTTTCGAGAGTACAGTGAAGGCCGGTGGGTCTCCGTCTCAACCGAAATCCTTCGCCCTGCCTAACTATTTAAAAGAAATCGAGGGCAAAGGTAACTCCGCCTTTGGGGCCTTAGCGGATCGTACTAGCAGTAAAGCAAAAACGCGTTCGGCGATTGTTGCTGCTCCGGCTAAGGCGACGGTTGGCAATCTAGCGGCCACCAAAAAAGGAATGAGCATGATGAAAAAAGCTCTTCCGAAATTAGAAAAAGCTCAGGAAGACGCCAATCCTCAGGACGCACTAATTCGCGCGGCGGGCTTTGGTGACAACGATAAAGTGCTGGCCTTGCTTGGTAAAAAAGGAGTGGACGTTAATTACCAGGATGAAACAGGTTTAAGTGCAATCTTGGCGGCTACGTTGGCAAACCAGCAAGAAACCGTAAAATTGCTCGTGGCCAAAGGCGCCAATGTGAACTCGAGATACAAAGACGGAACTACGCCCTTGATGGCCATCTTAATCCAAGATAGCCCCAATGCGGCCCTAGCTTTGTATTTGGTAGAGAGTGGTGCAGACCTCGACGCAAAAAACAATATGGGCTTCACAGCTCTGCAAATTGCCGAGGACTTCGAGAAGAAAGATAAAGAAAAGTACCAAGATGTAATGCCCGTATTGCGGGGCGAGCTAAGCAAAAAACCAGAAGATCAATAGCAAAAAATTATCTGGTAAATGGAAGGAGTCCCGTTCGCGGGGCTCCTTTTTTATTTGAGGATGAGTTTAGCGGTTGGATTTTTGGTGTGCTCTTCCTTCAGCCGGACTAAAAAATCTCGTCGAGAAATATAGTGACCACCCAAAAGTTCAGTTACTGGGGTGAGCATTTGAATGTCCATCCACTTGAGCCCCAGGGACTTTAGCTTCAAAACAGTTTCGATCAAACATAGCTTGGAAGTATTGGGCTCCAGGTGAAACATACTCTCGCCCGAAAACACGCCATTCACGTAAACTCCGTAGAGGCCGCCCACGAGTCGATCCTCACGCCAACACTCGATGCTATGGGCGTAGCCTTCTTGGTGAAATTTCTCATATGCGGGTAGCATCGAAGGAATAATCCAGGTGCCGTCTTGTCCAGGGCGTGGTTGCTTGGAGCACTCCAACATCACCTGAGAAAAAGCTCGATTGAAAGTGAATTGATAATCATTCTTTTTCTGCCACTTCTTCAGGCTCCGAGGGATGTGCAAATCAACGAAATCTAACACGCCTCGAGGTTGCGGGCAGAACCAGAATAGGGGATAGATTTCCTCAAGAGGCCAGGGGAAAATTCCAGCTGTATAGGCCTGCACCAAATTTTCCACGCTAAGATTTCCGCCAATATAAATCAATCCATCGGAATCTTCGGGCAGAATCCACGGATCTGGGAAATTTACCTGGTTAGTGGAAATGGGCTTACGAGTGTTCATTTCGATCGTGCGTCCCCATGGAGAAAATGTGGGCGGGCCTAGAAACCCACTCA
>CAYZLH010000330.1:0-3793 GCA_964478795.1 uncultured Bdellovibrionales bacterium
AAAAACCGGTATTGGACAAGGCCGATTTTATTGGCTCCACCACTGCCTTATTAAATTTTGCTGTTCAGAATAGCGCCAAAAAATTCATTGTGGTCACCGAGTCCGGAATTCTTCATCAGATGCAAAAGGCCGCGCCGGATAAAACTTTTATCCCCTCTCCGCCCAATGCGAATTGCGCGTGCAACGAATGCCCATATATGCGGAGAAATACGCTAGAAAAGGTGTTGCATGCACTAGAGACCTTGACTCCGGAGATTAACATTGCTGAGAATGTACGGAAGGCTGCGCTTTCACCCATTCAAAGAATGTTGGAGATCAGTAAGTGAAAATCGATCGGGGCGTTAGAACCAATATAATTCTCTCTTTGGTTACGGCGATTGTGGTGATCGCCCTAGATTTCTGGCTAAAAGTTGAAGCCGTTCGCCATCTCAAAGGCATAACCCCCATTAACTACTGGAAAAATTTTGTTGTGATTGAGTATGCCGAAAACAGAGGCGCATTTTTAAGTTTGGGTGCCAACCTATCGGACCAGGCGCGTACTTGGATCTTTGTAGTTGGTGTATTTTTTATTTTAATTTTTTGCTTCTACTCACTGTGGAAAAGCATTCATGATCGTTGGTCGTCGTTGGCATTTTCCCTGGTGATTTCTGGCGGAATAGGCAATTTGATCGATCGCATTTCTCAGGGTTACGTGGTGGATTACATTCACATGGGGATTGGTGGATTACGCACGGGCGTTTTCAATTTAGCCGACGTGGCAATTTCCGGTGGGTTGATTTTTTTGCTGGTTTTTCAATATGTATCGAAAGATGCAAATGAGCCAACGGCACTCAAAAGCGAGTAGTTTACGAGCGGATTCCCATTTCATTCACTTCTGAGTCCGTGATCCCTAAAAGATACAAAATAGAATCCATGCTTTTGTGCGTGATTGACGTGCCCACCATCGCTTTGGTGAAGGCCTTGGCGTTAAATGCGATCCCTAGCCCAGCCTTTTTCAACATTTGCATATCGTTTGCGCCATCACCAATGGCGATAACCTGATCGAGCAAAATGCCTTCTTGCTGTGCCAAAAGTTCCATGAGGTCTGCCTTGCGACGACCATCTACGATTAACCCCTGCAATCGCCCAGTAACCGTATCGCCGTCGAGTTCGAGCGAATTGGCATAGGCGTAATGCACGCCCAACTCATTTTTCAATCGCTCTACGAAGTAGGTAAAACCACCGCTGATGATTGCAATTTTGTAACCTAATCGCTTTAAAATCTTAATCAATCGATCGGCACCAGGGCTCATAGTGATATCGGCATAGACAGTATCTAAATCTTTACGGGTCAATCCCTTTAAAAGGCCAACTCGGCGAATCAAGGATTCTTGAAAATCCATTTCCCCTTCCATTGCCCGTTTGGTGAGCGCAGAAACTTCGGCTTTTTTCCCCATAATACCAGCCAGCTCATCAATTACTTCGCCCTGAATTAGGGTAGAATCCATATCGAACACAACGAGTCGCTTCGAGCGGCGATACAAATTTTCTTTCTGAACCGCCAAATCCACACCAGGATATTTAGTAGAAATTGCTAAGAATTTTTCGGTGAGTTCACCAACGGGAAATCGGGAGGGTGAGCTACAAAGAATCTCCACAGTTGAAAGGCCATTGGCGCTTAACTTTCGCAAAGAATCGATATTGATATTCTTTTTCGCTAGACCAGAAGTGAATTCCGCAAAAAAATCGGCGGGAATTTCGGGAGCGAGAATCGTGAACACGTATCGGCTCGAAGGGTCGGCTTCCTGGTGTTCTTGTTTTAAGGCATCAAAGCGAATTTCTAAGGAGAATTCTTTCAGGGACTCGCGAACTTTCTTTTCAAAGTCCGAAGCATGTGTTGAGTCAATTTCGACAAGCACCATCAAACTAAGCAGACCGTGAGTGACCGCTTGTTCAATATCGAGAAGCTTTCCTTGCTGGCCAGCGATATTTTCCACGATGGCGGCGGTAATTCCTGGACCATCCATGCCACTCACTCTAACTAAGGTTTTTTGCTTCATGGACTATTCTGATGACCTCTTGGCGGACCACCGCGGTGGCCTCCACCACTTCTTCTGCCTCTTCGTTTGTTATTTTTTCTACGGCCGCCGCCGCCACCTTGTTGCTGTTGACCGCCGCTGTAGCCGCCGCCTCGTCGCTGACCTTGGCCCGCGCGTTGCTGATGGTGCGTGAGCAGTCCGTCTCCATTCACGCCGACGTGACCTGAAGTCGGAGGTGCATCCAAGCGGTTGCCAATATTGTCGTCAATATCTTCATCTTCGTAGCCGCCATCAAAGGAGTTCGATAGAGCTGCTGGTCTTTCGCCAGGCAAACGAATATTTCCTAAAGAATCTTCATCGCCCCGGAAAGGTGGTTGATTGTCCACGAATGATTCGCCGCCCCCTTCAACACTGTCCCTTTCGGAAGCTTCGGTTGGGGTTGGGCCGGCTTCAACTTCTCGATCACCACGATTGCGGTCGCGTCCACGGCCTCGATCACGATTACGGTCTCTGCCGCGTTTGTGGCGTGGGTTGTCGCGGTGTCCGCCGCCGGAACGTTCATTTTCTTCCGAACGCTCGGAAACTTCCATTTCTGGTTTGTAGTTATAAACCAAATTCTTTTTCAACAAGGAATGATCCACCGGTTGGTTGGGAATCCCTGAGGGACGAAACGCCTGAATCGTCTGGTTTTTTCTCGCCCAGCGAATGGCGGCTTCTTCTGTGAAATTGGGTCGCAATACGGGAGCATGAAGCGGGCCATTCCAAACCATCGGCTTGTCGGGCGGAGGGAGGCGCTGCTGTTTATTTTCTCTTGGTTCACGTGGTTCTCTTGGCTCACGAGCTTCGCGCGGCTCGCGCTCGCCGCGCTCGGGGTGTCGTTTCGCGGGATTCGGCATGCTCTCCCCGCCAGTCTGACCTTCTCCTGCATCTTGGTCTAAATCCTCACTGCTCTCATCGGTCGCACCAACTTCTTGAGGCATTCTGCGCGGATCATCGCGGAATTTTCTTTTTGCTGATCGATCAAAATTATCCAACTCTTGCATCCACTCCGGCACAGGTTTTCCTTTGAGCTCCAAATAGAGGCGGGAAACCTTTGCTGCTAAAACGGCAGGTGGGTGTTGGAAAAGCTTTCCGATGATCCGGCGAGGAGGTCCTTGTTCCAACCAGAGGCCAGTCATGCGGCTAAAGTAAAATAGTGCGCGAACCAAATGATCTGTTTGGGCGCGGGAAATTCTCAAGTTTCGCAAATAAAAGTTTCTCAGCGGTTCACAGCTGAGGAAATACTTCATGTCTGGCAGATGATTTTTCTCTCCAGGCTTAAGAGTCTCTTTATATGGCACCAAGACCATTGGATCGATCAGCGGGATCATCATGATCGCCAGACCCACATCAGGAATGGGCCGTTCAGGAATTGGCTGGGCTTTAAACGTCTCCAATAGCTGAAATACTTCAGCCAATGACTCATCGGTCATGCCTTCATACCAAGGCAGAATATGGGGACCCAGTCCCAATCGTTTGGCTTCGGCCAAAAAATCTCCTAACGACTGATCGTTACAAACTTTAAGAAACTCTTCGCGGATTCGGTCTTTCGATGTTTCTGCCAATAGAGCGGCCTTTTCCTTCATGGCGTGTTCGAGGGCCGCATCGTATTCCAACCCTAACTTCATTTTGTGGCGGATGGCTCGCAAAATTCGGATGGGATCTTCCTCCATGCGCACCATTGGATCGCCAATCGAACGCACGATCTTGCGATCCACGTCTAATTTGCCTTCTAC
>CAYZLH010000331.1:0-3784 GCA_964478795.1 uncultured Bdellovibrionales bacterium
TGCTTGTAACTAAATCGTTGATGCTCTGTTCCCCACCACTGAGTGAGTAGAACCGTTGATGCTCTGTTCCCCACCACTGAGTGAGTAGAACCGGTATACAGTGGTTTGGCGAAATAATTTACCCATCGAACTGCCCCAATCCGATCTTTGCTCTAGTCCTCCATCCGACGTCATGGAAATCAGATATTGGTGCCCGCCAGGCGAAAGTAGAAGAACCACTGGCTTGGGCTGAAGAATACCCAATCCAGTGGCGGGAGCCAAGGGTCGATCTCGCGGAGCTGGCAAAACTGCGCTGGATTGAGGGGCTTTCCAGGAATGAGTTGGCTGAACGATATGGAAAAACGCCTGTAGCAATACAGAACTACTTTCAAGCTCTACGTCGGCTGGCATTCCAGATTCCTGGGATTACCGCTAAGGAAAGGGAGATGATATTAAAAAAGTTGAGTCATTGAGTTCAGAGTACGCATCATTCAATAAGACTGCCCAAGAGCCTTAACGCAGGAGTTAACAATTAACTCAAGAGAAGAAGGAAGAAGAGGGCCAAAAATGGGGTCTGAGCCTAAAGCGTGCCCAGTACCCTCTACTTTCAAGATTTCCGGCTTCCAAACAAATTGGTCAGCGAATCGTTCGATTTCGGCAGTTTGGCGAGTGAAATCCGTCTGGGCATCAATGGATCCATTCAGATAGAATATTGGTCCCCTGAAACCAGTCATATTGCCAATGATGGATTGGCTGTCGGTAAAAAACATTTTCCACCAACGATAAGACGCTTGAACCAAACCATTCGCACCGAAGGGCTGGTCGTCTGCATGGCTAAGCGCCTCTGTTTTCACAGCCTGGTATGAATTTTCAAGATGAGCATTGATGGTGTCTTTTGTCCAAGAACCCGAAGGGGAAAGCAATACTTCAACAGGCAGTTGATGGAGATAGTTTATTTTTTTTGAATGCCCGAGCTTAATTTCGTCGTTTCCAACAATTCCGTCTGAATTGAAGTCGAACTCAAAGAGCGCCGTTGCGAGTCGATCTGTCATTTGCCAGCGAATCACCGATTGAGGACTCTCGGCCAATCCACCCATAAAGACTGCACCAGTAGGATGGATTCGGTTCTCGGCAATGAGATAAGAGAGGTTCAGTGACCCTTCGGAATGGCCAAAGACCAGGATCTTCTTATTAATTAGCTTCTGGTGCGTGGCGATGTATTGGTAAATTGTCTCTATGTCGCTTCGGATGTTCTCTGGGGTAACTCCTGCCCGAATATTATTATCAATACACTGCTTTGCAAAATGGGCGTGAAGCTCCTTTTTATCCTTACATTCTAAACATGGAGGCGCTGTGAGTTGATTGCATTTCACCCCTCGGTAATCGAAACGAACCACTGCGAAGCGAATTGAGGTAAGTGATTTTGATATTTCCTTAAAAATCAGATCTTTCTCAGTATTGGTCTGCCCAAACTTTGCATCCCTGTCGAAGAGTCCTGTTCCGGGAACCAAGAGAACCACTCCACGGACTTGGGAAGATGCAGGGAAATCAATTTGTCCCGCAAGGCTTACACCATCTTTGGCAGAGAGTTGGAATTGCTCTTCCGCTGCCCACCCTGACTGGCTAAATAAAATTAATCCAACTAAAAGGGTTTTGAAAAGGGCAGTCTTTTTCATACGTTCTCCTGGATTGATCATCTACCAAGCGGATTATATTTAGTAAAATTCATTATTTTGATTCAAATGAATGAATTTTTATAATATATGATGAGCTATGCGACCCGAGAACCTTTTCTCAAAGAACATTAACTACTTCGTACAGTGCGCAACCTTAAAGAGCTTCTCGAAGGCCGGTAAGACGCTACATATTTCTCAGTCTACATTGAGCGTAGCTATTAAGCGTCTAGAGGAAGATTTGGGTTACGTCCTTTTTGAAAGAGGTCGGGGGCAAGGTGACATCCGCCTTACAGCGGAAGCTGAAACTTTGTTGCGATATTTATCTTCCCAAAAAGAGGCAATGCGAAACGCCCTAGATGCCTCGGCCCTAGCATCGTCACCTATTCGGATCGCTTCAATTCAGTATTTCTCTCGCAAGTATCTGATGCCGACTCTTAGGACCCATGAAATTTTTAAGAGGGCGCAGGTTTTTCATGTTCGGTCGGGTAAAGCCATTGAAGCCATTAAGGAGGGGACTATTGATCTCGCCTTTGTGGTTAGCCACGCAAAACCCATTCGAGACGAAAAATTCTGCCTTGAAATAAAAGAAGAAGACGTTGGGATTGTGGGCTTAAAAGCTCGCTTTTCACATATCGAAAAAGTGAAGGACCTGGAAGAGCTGAAAAATGAACCTTGGATTGTCGGTGATCGAGTCCGTGAGGATTGGACAAGCTGTCTAGGCCATCTCGAACGAGGATACTATGTAGAGGATCATTTCAGCGCCCGTTTCTTGGTTTTAGATGGTTACGGTATCGCCCCTTTTCAAATCGATTATTTTACTGAAGCCGAGCTAAAGAAACTCTCAATCTCCAGAGTACCCATTCCATCCAACGGCATGAAATTGTACGCGATCCTCAGTAAACATTCGCAGGCCGAGCGTTTGGAGCATTGTTTGAGTTTGGTTAAAGAGATCAAGAAGAGTCTGTGAGGGCTTTCGGCAACTGATCTGGAGTGTCTATGCTGCATAGTAACGATCTGAGCTTGAATTTGGAACTGGCGTTAAAACGTCGATTCCGAGGTGAAACACCTGAACAATCAGCTTTGATCAAAGCGCTGAAAGACATGATTTGTAATTGCCATGTTAACGGCTGGAATGAGCCCAACGCAATTACTGATCTTTGCTCTGAGAATACCTCGAAGTATCGGCAGCGCCTCTCGGAAGTTCTTCTTTTCAACCTCCTATTGTCGAAAGGTCTAACCCCCACCTGCAATTCCCATGGACCGGACTTTTTGATTGAAAAGGATGGACGAAAGATCTGGATAGAAGTTGTCACCCCCGAGCCGAAAGGGTTGCCGGAAGATTGGACGAATGGGGCAATGGGCAAGGCGATTGAAACTCCCAACAAAGAAATTCTTCTGCGCTGGACAAATGCTATTGATGAAAAGTTGAAAAAACTCATCGGACGGCAGAACGCTAAAACTGGAAAGATCAAACCTGGGTATTTGCAGAAAAGTATTGTTGGCCCTAACGACAGCTACGTTATCGCAGTGAACGGTATAGATTTACGATGGCATTGGGTTTTCCCGAATCTTGACGGAATTAGCCAATACCCATTTGCAGTCGAGGCTGTTTTTGGTATTGGCCCGATCCAAATTCACATTGATCGCAAAACTTTGAAATCAACTCACAGGGATCGACAGATCCGCGACTCGATTCAAAAAGGTAACAACCAAAATGTGCCAGTAGGAATATTTATAGATTCTGGCCCGTTCATGCAAAATGAGTTCAAGCGCGTCAGCGCGATCTGGGCGCTAGATGTTGATGAAATGTATGCCGTTGGCCGAGAGCGCCCAATGGTGGTTGTGCATAATCCGATGGCCAAATTTCCTATTGAAGAAATGCTGCTACCTGCATTTGAAGAATACGTCTGTACTGCTCAAACCGACGGTTGGGAACTAACTCGAAAGCCAGGAGCCTTCACTGCATCTTCACCTAAATCGTAAACCCGATCACTGATCGGATTTTTGACTTTGTGAAAATCAACGAAACTTCAGAGGTTTAACTTTCTTGCTGATCGGAATTGCGATCAAAGCCTGCTGACGGACGACCTTCCAAATTTTTGCAGAAATAAAAGTTTGTGTCTGATCCC
>CAYZLH010000332.1:0-3778 GCA_964478795.1 uncultured Bdellovibrionales bacterium
ACGGCGGAGCAAGTGAACTGGATTTAATTGACCTCAATGATCTCTCACGCGAGAAACTTCATCAAAACGATGTCTTTTTTATAAACTGGCAGAAAATCAAAGGTAAAAGCAAAGACAGCCGAAAATTGCGCCGTGAAAATGAGCAAGGGCTAACTTTTGACAATTTCATTAACGAAACGCACGAAGCGGGTCGCAAGATTGTGGTAATTATTGACGAGGAACATATCGGAAGTGATACCGAACTCGCGTTGGAAGTCGTGGATGGACTTATTAAGCCAAAAATCACGCTCCGCGTGTCGGCAACGCCAAAATATATTCCTACTCGTGCCGAGACTGCGGGTTACATAGAAGTGAAGCGTAGCGATGTGGTTGAGGCAGGGCTTATCAAAGAAAAAATCATTTTCCAAACAAAGGAAGATTTGGAAGAAAAATCAGTCAAGAAACTTGATCAAGATGAAATGCTTTTGGAATTGGCTTACACCAAACGGCTTGAATTGGTAGAGCTGTATAAAAAACTTGGTGTTGAAGTCAATCCACTTGTTTTGATTCAGCTTCCGAACGACGATCAAGCGACCAAAGAAACAAGTGATACTAATAAGCAGACGATTGTTTTGGAATACTTGAAGAAAAAAGGGATAAAGAGCGACGAAATCGCTGTTTGGTTATCCAAGGAGAAAGAGAATCTGAGTGACTTGGAGAAAAGCAACTCTCCTGTTTCGTTCCTCTTGTTCAAGCAAGCAGCCGCAACGGGTTGGGATTGTCCGCGCGCGGGCGTTTTGGTTATGTTCCGCGAAATAAAGAATCCAACTTTTGCGATACAGACTGTCGGACGCATTTTGCGTATGCCACTTGGCACACATTTTGCACATCCCGAACTCAACCTTGGCTATCTTTATACAAACTACAAGCGAAACGAGGTTCTCGCTGAATACGCAAAATCAAAAACAGAAAATCGTCCAGCGATCAACGGCAGTTATCGCAAAAAGAATGTTGAGCCGATCAAGGTGGAATCTGTCTTTATGACACGCGCGGACTATAACGACTTGGGCGATACTTTCCAGACGATATTCAAACAGATTGCGGATAAAAAATTGGACATCAAAAAAATGGATTTGAAGCCAAAGGTTACCAATGGCCTGATTGTTGGTGTGGAAATTGACGACTACGATAATTTCACTAAAGAATTATTTGAGGAAGGTGGAAGTTATGACGAAGAAATGTCTCGCCACGACCTTGAACGATTATATAATCTGCTTTGTTTCAAAATTGTTGCTGGGCAAACCGACGAGAACCGAAAATTCGCGCCAGAGCGTTCTTGGGGAAAACTCAAGACCGCGCTCAATGTGTATCTAATGGAGAAACTTAAATTTTCCCGCGCGGATGCATACAAAGTGATTGTGAATGACTTAGTCAGCCCCGCAGGTGCGCTTGCACCAGCTATCGGCGACGCACTTTTGGCGTATCGTCCTATTCGCGAACAAGAAGTAAACAAGAAAGCGGCACGCGCGAAGCGCGTAGAGCATATTGAAATTCCACGCGAAGCGTTGTTCTTTACCGACCAGTATGAAGAATTGGATGTTAAAAAATCAGCGCTTGCGCCGTTTTGGATGGAAAAGAATTATGTCGGACGAGAGAACGAAGAAGATTTTGTAAAGTTTCTTGAATCGCCCAAAAATAAGCGTGTTGAGTGGTGGCATAAGAACGGCGACACAGGAAGCGAGCATTTTTCAATTTCGTATTACAACCCAGATGAGAACAAAGAAAAACTATTCTATCCTGACTGGATTATGAAAACAAAAGGTGGCGTTTTGATCGTTGATACAAAAGCAGGTATTACCGCCGAAAGTAAAGACACGAAATACAAGGCGGAAGCCTTGCAGAAATGGATTAAAGGCAAGAAAGGATTTGATGGAGGTATTGTCGTCAAAGACGGACCAAATGGATGGAAAATCAATCGAAATAGCAAGTATTCGTATGACTCATCGCTCAAGGGTTGGGATGTTCTTGAATTATAATAATTATGGAGAAGCAAATATTTACAATCGGATACACGATACCAACATTTGATGAAAGCCGTGTTGATTTTTATAGTGGAGCATCCTTGATGGACGCTGATATTTTATTGATTTCACCTGATTCACTAACTCCAAGAGGAGACTGGGTTAGCTTCACCACAAGTGATGGAGGTTGCTATAACGTCTCGGCATCACAAACATATAAACAAAAAGTATCACGCTTACGAAAAGAAGTGGAGGATTTTCTAAATGCAGGGAAAAATGTCTTTGTACTTTTGACTAACAAGGAGGAATACCAACTTGCAAGCGGTGTGTCTTCTGAAAGAAAGGGACAAAATACTTTTCATACCGAGATGTATAACAATTACGCTTTCCTGCCGATAAATATTGGCTCGCTGACATCTGCTTCTGGAAAACATGTTGAATTTTCGGGGAATGCTCTGTTTAACGATTTTTATGAGAAGTTAAAAAAAAGTTTGGAATATCAGCTTTATATTGAAAACGCAAATGGGGCGCAGGTTCTATTCACTGGTAAAGATAAAACAAAAGTTCTGGGAGCGATTTTTAAGGTCAAAAGCGGGAATTTGGTTGTGTTGCCTTTCATCAATTACGATGAGAAAAAGTTTACTGAAATAAAGGGTAAGGAAAAGAAAGAATATTGGACGAAAGAAGCAACTCAATTTGGGAAATCTCTAGTCAAAGTATTTGTTGATATAGACAAATCTCTCCGTAAGGGTGGAGACAAAACACCTCCTCCTGATTGGACAAATGAGACAGACTTTCAGTTAGCCCAAGAACAAGTTTTGCAGAAAGATGTTGAGAAGAAATCAAAGGAAATTGAAAAACTCATTTTGCAAAAGAACGAATCATTAGCAAAGATAGACGGAGAAATTAAATTACGAGATTTACTTTATGAGAAAGGAAAATTGCTTGAAAATGCGATCGCCGACGCTTTGGAGTTTTTAGGATATATGGCGGAGAATTACAATGACGGAAACCTTGAGCTGGACCATATCATTACTTCGCCAGAGGGAGATCGATTTATCGGCGAAGCCGAGGGTAAAGATACTTCTGCAATCAACATTGATAAATTTAGACAACTCGCTGTAAATATTCAAGAAGATTTACAGCGAGACGAGGTGGAAGAATCCGCAATAGGTGTCTTATTCGGAAATGGCTTTCGCCTCGCTAAGCCATCTGAACGAGCAGAACAATTTACAACCAAATGTATCAATACCGCGAAGTCATCAAATTGCGTCTTGGTGAGAACGACCGACCTTTTTCGTGTTGCAAAATACGTAAAGGAATCAAAAGACAACAACTTTGCAAAAAGTTGTAGGGACGCGATAAAAAATAGTGTCGGGAGAATTGTTGATTTTCCCGCGGTGCCAGAAAATTCGTAAATAGGAGCCGTCCGCGTTAGCGGACGGACTTTGGTGCGCGCACTGGGTGGGTGGGGCAAGTACATACAGATTGTTTTGTGTCTCAGCACAATCCATATTGATTTGAGTTACCACTACACTCTCCCGAAGCCACCAAGCGAACACGCGCAACGCCGAAGCAGCCAGCGCGAGCGAATGCGAGCGGGCTATGCGGTGGCGGTTGTGTGTGGTTCGCGGACGTTAGAGTTACCGCTAAACGCGGATATGGGGGCGCCTCGGTCGCCACAAGGAAATGGATCGCGGAAGAAAGAGGTTGCACTGTAAAATAGCGCCATAAGTACCAAGTTTTCACATTTTTAACAGGGAAAAAGTAGGCATGAA